>NZ_JBHLUH010000078.1:0-1346 GCF_042433955.1 Phytohabitans kaempferiae
CCGTCTGCGCCACCGACAACTCGTACTCCCGAGGCGACAGCTCGTAGTCCACGAACGCCCCGGGCAACTGGTGCTCGCCGGTGTGGCCGGCGGACATCGCGATCACCGCCTCGCCCTGGCGGTTGCGCCGCTGGCGAGGGCGGGCCAGGACGTCGCGCACGTGCGCGGCGACCCCCTCCAGCTCCACAATGGAGCGCCGGGGCAGCGCGAGCAGGATGCAGGCCGTGACCGCCTTGACGCCGAAGTCCCAGGTCCGCTCGGCGCCGTCGAGCACCTGGTCGCCGAAGTGGTCGCCGCCGGCCAGCGTGCCGAGCACGGTGATGTCGCCGTACCGCCCGGTGCCGAGCCGGTTGACCTTGCCGTGCGCCACGAGGAAGACGTGCTCGGCCGGCTCCCCCGCGTCGACGACGGCGTCGCCGGGGGCGTACTCGCGCTGCTCGAAGCGGTCGGCCAGCGCGGCCAGCAGGTCGTCGTCGGCGAGCCCGCGCAGCAGCGGCAGTTCGCGCAGCTCCTGCGGCACCACGCGGACCCGCGCGCCGGTGTTGGTGAAGCTCACCCGCCCGTCGCCGACGGTGAGGGTCAGCCGCCGGTTGACCCGGTACGCGCCGCCCGGCGCCTCCTCCCACGGCAGCATGCGCAGCAGCCACCGTGGCGAGATTCCCCGCATCTGCGGCACGGACTTGGTCGTCGTCGCGAGGTTTCGCGCCGCCGTCGTGCTCAGGCTCTGGTTCGGTCGAGTGTCCGCAATGGACTCGGTCAGGGGCACCACACACCACCATTCGGGCGAGGACGGTTCGAGGGAGGCACCGTGGCCGGCCGCGCCGGGGCAGTGCTCCGGCCGGCCACGGGACTTCGGGGGCTACCCCTCCCGGCCGATCTCGACGTTCTCCAGGATGCCGAGCGCGTCCGGTACGAGCACCGCGGCCGAGTAGTAGGCGCTGACCAGGTACGAGATGATCGCCTGGTCGCTGATGCCCATGAAGCGCACCGACAGGCCCGGCTGGTACTCGTCCGGCAGCCCGGTCTGGTGCAGGCCGATCACGCCCTGCCGCTCCTCACCGGTCCGCAGCAGCATGATGGAGGTGGTCCGCGTGTCGCTGATCGGGATCTTGTTGCAGGGCAGCAGCGGGATGCCCCGCCAGGCCGGCACCTGGTGCCCGTTGAGGTCGACGCTCTGCGGGTAGATCCCGCGCCGGTTGCACTCCTGCCCGAACGCGGCGATCGCGCGGGGGTGGGCCAGCATGACCGTCGGGTCCTTCCAGACGGTGGCGAGCAGTTCGTCGAGGTCGTCCGGTGTGGGCGGTCCGGAGCGCGTGTGGATCCGCTGCTTCAGATCGGCGTTGTGC
>NZ_JBHLUH010000079.1:0-177855 GCF_042433955.1 Phytohabitans kaempferiae
CCGTCTGCGCCACCGACAACTCGTACTCCCGAGGCGACAGCTCGTAGTCCACGAACGTGCCCGGCAGGATCGGCTCACCGCTGTGTCCGGAGGAGACCTCGATGGCCGCCTCGCCGTGGTTGTTCTGCGGCTGGCCGGAGCTGGCGCGCAGCCCGTCGATGTGCGCCCGGAGCTGCTCGGACTGGTCGGCCAGCCGATCCACATCCGAACGGGGCAGGGTGAGCACGGTGCAGGGCGTGACCGCCTTGACCGTGTACTCCCAGATGCCGGCCGCGTCCACGATGGACTGTTCGCCGAAGTAGTCGCCATCGGCGAGCGTGCCGAGCACCGTCTGGTCGCCGTACTGGCCGGTGCCCACCTTGCTGACCTTGCCATGGGCGATCAGGTACACCTGGTCCGCCTGGTGTCCGAACTCGACGATCACGTCGCCGGGCGCGTACTCGTGCTGGTCGAACCGCTCGGCGAGCGCGACCAGCAGCTCGTCGTCCTCGACCCCGCGCAGCGCGGGCAGCTCGCGCAGCTCCTGCGGCACCACGCGCACCTGCGCTCCGGTGTTGGTGAAGCTGACCCGCCCGTCGCCGATCGCGTACGACATCCGGCGGTTCACCCGGTACACGCCGCCGGCCGCCTGTACCCAGGGCAGGACGCGGAGCAACCAGCGCGAGGAGATGCCCTGCATCTGCGGCGCGGACTTGGTCGTCGTCGCGAGGTTTCGCGCCGCCGCCGTACTGAGGCTCTGGTTCGGTCGAGCGCCCTCGACGGATTCGGTCACGGTCACTGCGCACACACCACCAATCGCAAAATTGCGTAAAGGGAAGAAAAAGACGGCGCACGGCCGATGGGTTGGAAGCTATCAGCGCGTATTTGAGCCCGTACAGGGCTCGGAACCGCAGGTAATTCGAACGGGTGGTTCGCCGTCATAGCCGGTCGCGGGGGCACGTCAGCCGGGCATAGCTCCGCATCCGAGTTAGGGAGAATGGCGATGAAGAGGCGCAACCATCTCGCGGGTCTCGGGCTCGGCCTCGTCGCGGGGGCGCTGGCCGCGCCGGCGCCCGCCCACGCGCGATCCACTGTGGAGCTGGTCGCCCGGCGGAGGAAGATGACGCTGCCCGACCTGCCCGTGCCGGGGCTGACGTACATCGCGACGTTCGACCTGACCGACCCGGCCGGGGCCGCCGCCGGCGAGGCCGCCGCGTCCACCTCCATCGTGGACGTCACGCTGGAGGGACCGGTGATCCTGAGCCAGGTGGTGCTCAGGCTGGCCGACGGCGAGCTGCACTACCAGCGGATGATCAACCGGTTCGGCGCCTACCCGCGCGCGGCGGTGGGCGCGGTGCTGGGCGGCACCGGCGTGTACGCGATCGCCCGCGGCGAGGTGAAGGTCACCTGGCCGAACCCGGACACCATCAGGATCGTGGCCGCCCTGGTCGAACCCTCCATCTGACAGTCAGGCCAGGCGGACCGCGTCGAGGAAGCGCCTGGCCCGGTCGCTCAGCGCGCCCAGGTCACCGCCGTGCGGCGCGTCGCCGAGCAGCGGCGAGCCGACTCCCACGGCGACCGCGCCGGCCGCCAGATAGCCCCTCGCCAGCTCCGCGTCGACCCCGCCGACCGGGACGAACGGCACATCCGGGAAGGGATCTCGCAGGGCCTTCAGGTATGCCGGCCCGCCGACCGAGGCCGGGAAGAGCTTCACCGCGGTCGCGCCTCCGCCGGTGGCGGCGATCACCTCGGTCGGGCTGAGCGCGCCGACCAGGGCGGGCAGGCCGAGCCGGGCCGCCTCCTCGACGCCGGGCCCGTATCCCGGCGTCACCACGAACGACGCGCCCGCCTCGGCCGCGCGCATGGCGTCGACGGCGGTGCAGACGGTGCCGGCGCCGAGCGGGGCGGCCGGTCCGAGCGCGGCGCGGACTCGTTCGATCACGCTCTCCGCGCCGGTGGTGGTCAACGACACCTCGACGAGTGGCACGCCCGCCTCGAAGAGCGCGACGACGCTCCGGATGGCCGCGTCGGCGTCCCCGCCCCGGACGATCGCCATCAGCCGGTATTGCTCCAGCAGTCCCCTGAGGTCCACACCTTCATCCTGCCCGCCGGTGCGGGCCGCCGGTGCCAGCGTCAGGTATTTACCACGATCGAGCCCGCCGCCCGGTCGTGCAGGCCGCGGCGGTGCCCGTCCATGATCAGAGCGGGGACGACCAGCGCGAGCAGCAGGCCGCGCAGCAGCGCCCGCGGGATGCCGATCCGGCCGCCGTCGTCGTACGCGACGCACCTGAGCCGGACCAACGCCATGCCGGGCGTCTGGGCGAAGAGGCCGACGAAGAAGGCATAGACGAGGACCAGCACGAGCACGGGCGGCCAGCCGTCGCGCAGCGGGTCGCCGAAGAAGTTGGAGACGAGCAGGCAGAGCACCCAGTCGATAATGAGCGCCCCGAACCGCTTGGCGAGGCTCGGCAGCTCGTCGGCCGGCTCGGTGGTCATGGTCGGCCAGCCTACGGGACACCTGTCCGCTTACCTCCCGCGGAGGTGGCCATCAGGTGTATGGTCCGTTCGGTGACCTGGTGACGGCCGAGTGGTGGAGTTTGTCACACGACACGCGCCCGAGCGCTGACGTAACACGGCGGAAACATTAGAGACACGCCCGGGCAATGGCACAGCCATACCGTCGCGACCAGCCAGCCAGCCAAGCGGCCGTGCCCGCCCTAAAGCAGCTCAGCGACGTAATAGCTCAGCGACGTGCCAGGAGGACGTGTTGTTCGCCAATTCCGAGGAACTCCTTCGGTACCTCAAAGACGAGGGCGTCAAGTTCGTCGACGTGCGGTTCTGTGACCTTCCGGGCGTGATGCAGCACTTCAACGCCCCGGTCGAGTCGATCGACGACAGTCTTTTCACCGACGGCCTTGCCTTTGACGGTTCGTCGATCCGCGGCTTCCAGCAGATCCACGAGTCGGACATGCTGCTGCTGCCGGATGTTGCTTCCGCCTTCATCGACCCGTTCCGGGTGCAGAAGACGCTCGCGCTCAACTTCTTCATCCACGACCCGTTCACGCGCGAGGCATACACGCGTGACCCGCGTAACGTCGCCAAGAAGGCGGAGGCCTACCTCGCCGCCAGCGGCATCGCCGACACGGCCTACTTCGGCCCCGAGGCGGAGTTCTACGTCTTCGACTCGATCCGCCACGAGACCGCGGCCCACCAGGCGTACTACTACATCGACTCGATCGAGGGCGCCTGGAACAGCGGCGCGGTGGAAGAGGGCGGCAACAAGGGCTACAAGACCGCCTACAAGGGCGGCTACTTCCCGGTGCCGCCGGTCGACCACTACGCCGACCTGCGCGACCAGATCGTGGCCAACCTGATCGGCTCCGGCTTCACCGTCGAGCGGTCGCACCACGAGGTGGGCACCGCCGGCCAGGCCGAGATCAACTACAAGTTCTCGACCCTGCTGCACGCCGCCGACCAGCTCCAGCTCTTCAAGTACATCGTCAAGAACACCGCCTGGGCCGCGGGCAAGACCGCGACGTTCATGCCCAAGCCGCTCTTCGGCGACAACGGCTCCGGCATGCACACGCACCAGAGCCTCTGGCTCAACGGTGAGCCGCTGTTCTACGACGAGACCGGCTACGCGGGCCTCTCCGACACCGCCCGGTGGTACATCGGCGGTCTGCTGCACCACGCGCCGTCGCTGCTGGCGTTCACCAACCCGACCGTCAACTCCTACCGGCGCCTGGTGCCCGGTTTCGAGGCGCCGGTCAACCTGGTCTACTCGCAGCGCAACCGCTCGGCCTGCACCCGCATCCCGGTCACCGGCAGCAACGCCAAGGCCAAGCGGGTCGAGTTCCGCGTGCCCGACCCCTCGGCCAACGTCTACCTGGCGTTCTCGGCGATGCTGATGGCCGGCCTCGACGGCATCAAGAGCAAGATCGAGCCGCCGGAGCCGATCGACAAGGACCTGTACGACCTGCCGCCGGAGGAGTGGGGCAACGTCAAGCAGGTGCCCGGCTCGCTGCCCGAGGTGCTCAACTCGCTCGAGGCCGACCACGACTTCCTGCTCGAGGGCGGCGTCTTCACGCCCGACCTGATCGAGACCTGGATCTCGTGGAAGCGGGAAAACGAGGTCGACCCGATCCGCCTCCGCCCGACGCCGCACGAGTTCGAACTCTACTACAACGTCTGATCGCAAGTCCGGGTCGTGAAGGCCGGCGCACCTCGGTGCGCCGGCCCTCACGTCTACGTGGAGGCCCCACGAGCCCCGGAACGATCTGAGCTGCCGCGACGCCCGTCGCGGTCCGGGCCGCTGCTCCCGCAGCCTCGCCCTCCGCGGTTCACGACCCCTCCGGTCTGGCCGGCGGCGACGTCGACCTGACGGTCGGGTCCGACGAACTCACGGGCCTGGGCGATCGCGGCCGCGACCCCGCCGGTCACGAACGTGAACGGCGCCGTGCCCGCGTACTTCCAGCCGGTCGGCACCGAGTGCGTGACGACGAATACGGGGCCCGCCAGCGGCCGGCACGCCACTCGTCAGAGCAGGTGGCCGAGCCGCATGAACACGGTCTCGCCGGTGGACTCGTCGACCCCGTCGTTGTCGGTCACCGCGTACGTGCGACCGTCACCCCCGATGGTGAGCCCCTCGACCTTGTCCTGCGTCCAGCCGTTGCCGGCACGCTGGGCAGCATCGATGCGACCAGCACGCCGGCGGCGAGCGGTCCTATGTGTCTGCGCTTCATTCGCCTTGCGTACTGAGCGCGGCTGTCCGGCCGGTCAACGCCGGGCGACGCGCAGGCAACGCCGCCCTGATCAAGCGATCAGGGAGCGGACGATCTCCACGAACTCCTCGATGTCGGATTCGGTGGTACGCCAGTTGACAATCGCCGGCCGCAGGGCGACCCGCCCGCCGTACACCGTCGTGCCGGCGAAGACCCGACCGTCGGCGAGCAGGGCGGCACCGACGCGGCGGTTGAGGTCGTCCAGCTCCGCCTCGGGCGTACCCGGCGGGCGTACCCGGAAGCAGACTATGCAGAGCGGCACGTCGGCGAGGCGCTCCAGGTCGGGGGCCGCGTCGACCAGGGCGGCCAGGTGCTGGGCGAGGTCCAGGTGGCGCTCGACCATCGCCTGGTACCCGGAGCGCCCGTACGCGGCGAGCGTGGCCCAGATCGGCAGCGCCCGGGCCCGGCGGGACGACTCGGGGCCGAGCAGCGCGTACCCGCCGCGCGGGTCGTCCGGCGCGGGCAGGTAGGCGGCGCCCGGCATGCCGAAGGCGGCCGCCAGGCGGGCCGGCTCGCGGAGGAAGGCGAAGCCGCTCTCGTACGGCACGTTAAGCCACTTGTGCGCGTCGCAGGCGATCGAGTCGGCCCGTTCGATCCCGCTGACCAGCGGCGCGGTGCGCGGCGAGAGGGCGGCGAAGAGCCCGAACGCGCCGTCGACGTGCAGCCAGGCGCCGTAGCGGGCGGCCAGGTCGGCGAGGTCGGCCACCGGATCGAAGTCGCCCGCGTTCACCTCGCCGGCGTTCGCGATGAGGACCGCGGGCGCGTCCAGCTCGGCCAGCCGCCGTTCGATGGCGGCCAGGTCGACCCGGCCGATCGCGTCCCGGGCGTACACCTCGACCGACTCCCGCCCGTGCCCCAGCATCTGGAGCGCCTTGCGCGAGCTGGCGTGCACGTACCCGCCGGAGAGCACCGGCATCCGGGGCAGCCCGACCAGGCCGTCCGCCGCCACGTCGGCGCCGTGCCGCTCGCCCCACCAGTGCGTGGCGGCGCCGAGGCCGGTGAAGTTGGCGAACGTCGCGCTGGCCACGAGCGCGCCGCCGTACCCCTCGGGGAGGCCGAAGAGGTCGCGCAGCCACCGCAGCGCGACGGTCTCCACCTCCGTGGCGAACGTGGAGGAGGCGCGGAAGGCGGCGTTCTGGTCGAGCAGGGAGGCGGTCCAGTCGCCGGCGAGCGCGGCCGGGGTCACGCCGCCGATCACGAAGTGGAAGAAGCGGGGGCCGGCGGAGTGCGTCGCGGTGGCCGTACCCACGGAGAGGAGCCGGCGCACGGCGGCGGCCGCGCCCTCCCCCTTGTCGGGCAGGTCGCCGGCGAGGTCGGCGAGGAGTGGCGCGGCGGCCGGGTCGTGGACCGGGCGGTCGGCGAGCGAGGCGAGGTACGGCCCGGCGGCGTCGGACACCTGGCGGAGCGCGCCTTCGCCGTCGACATCCAACAGTGGATCGGTCATGCCCTCACAATGCGCTGACCATCGCCGGAAGCGGAGGACCAATCGGAAAGCCGTGGCCCGCCGGTCCGCTCGGGGATCGGCAGAAGGACGAGCAGGGCGATGCTCAGCCAGACGTACATGTTGCTGCCGACGAAGCCGCTCACGCCGGGCGAGCCACGCTCCCAGATCCAGACGAACCGGCTGATCAGCATGGCGTACGCGAAGATCGCGAAGGCGACGAGCCGGCGGTTGCGCGCCTCCAGTGCCCGGTCGAAGAGCAGGATCAGCGCGGGCAGCAGCCACACCAGGTGATGCACCCAGGTCACCGGGCTGACCAGGCAACCGATCACGCCGGTCAGAGCGAGCCCGGTGCGCACGTCGGCGTCGCGGACCCGCCACGCCCACACGACGAGCGTCAGCACGACCAGCACCAGCCACAGCACGGTGCTCGGATGCAGCGGGTCGAGCCGCGCCACCATGCCCTGGAGGGACTGGTTGGAGACGAACGAGAGCGAGCCGACCCGGTCGGTGTTCCAGAGCGCCTCGGTCCAGAACTGCCGGGACGCGTCCGGCGCCAGCGCCGCGGCCAGCAGCGTCGCGACCGCCGCCGTCGCACTCGCCGTGAACGCCGCCCACCAGCGGCGGGTCACCAGCAGGTACACGATGAAGATCCCGGGGGTCAGCTTGATCGCGGTGGCCAGGCCGATGCCGACGCCGGCCGCCTTGTGTCCCCGGCCGGTCAGCCAGAGCAGGTCGGCCGCGACCAGGAAGAGAAGCAGCGTGTTGACCTGGCCGAAGGTGAACGTCTCGCGCATCGGCTCGAACGCGGCCGCCAGGCAGAACGCGATCGCGAACGCGAACCACCGGGTCCATCCCTCGCGCCGGGCGATCGGGTCGACCAGCCACCACACGACCAGCCCACCGGTGACCACCGCGGCGGCGGCGCTGATCACGGCCGCGACCGGCCACGAGACGTACGCCATCGGCAGCATCGCGAGCGCGGCGAAGGGCGGATAGGTGTAGCCGTACTTGCTGTCGGGCTTGAGCCAGTCGTAGATCTGGCCGCCGTCGTGGACCCAGTAGTTGATCGCGCCGTAGTAGACCTTGAGGTCGAAGAAGTGGTGCTGGATGCTGGCGACGCTCAGGAAGGCGGCCGTCGCCAGCACGACGGCGACGATGACGGCGATCCTCCTGTGCACCTGTTCCATGCTGCCAGTACTCTCTGCGCGTGGAGGGCGAGGGTCGCACGGTGGGCGCCACCGCGGCCCTGGCGACCGTGCTGGCCGCCGCGTTTCTCGCGCTGCCGAAGATGGGACCCGACCTCTCCGCGCAGGTCGCCCGCGCCGCCTTCTTCGCCGACCACGGCCTCACCCCGATCGATTTTCGCTGGTACGGGGGGACGAACCAGTTCGGGTACAGCCTCGTGTCGCAGCCGGTCATGGCGCTGCTCGGGGTACGGGTCACCGGCGCGCTCGCCCTTGTCGCGGCGGCCGTGGCGTTCGCCGCCCTGCTCGTCCGCGCCGGCGCGCCCCGCCCGCTGCTCGGCGGCCTGGTGGGGGCGGTGTGCATCGCCGGCAACCTGGTCTCCGGCCGGGTCACGTACGCGCTGGGCGTGGCGTTCGGGCTGGCCGCGCTGCTCGCGCTCGCCTCCCGGGTCCGCCACCGGCTGCCGCTGGCCGCGCTGCTCGCGCTGGTGGCCTCCGCGACGAGCCCGGTCGCCGGGCTCTTCGTGGGGCTCGCCGGCGTGGCGCTGTTGCTCGGCCGCCGCCGGCCCGACGGCGCGGTGCTGGCGGTGGCCGCCGCCGTCCCGCTCGCCGTCACCGCCGCGCTCTTCGGCGAGGGCGGCTGGATGAACATCAGCCGCACCGACGCCGTGCACGCCATCGTGACCAGCCTGGTCGTGGCGGTGCTGGTCGGCGGAGCGGTCCGGGCCGGCGCGCTGCTCTCCGCCGGTGGAGTCCTGGCCGCCGCGCTCGTACACACGCCGGTGGGGCTCAACGCGACCCGGCTGGCCACGATGTTCGCGCTCCCGGTGCTGGCCGCCTGCGCCCGCGTGCCCCGGATGCCCCGCGGTGTCCGTTCCCCCCGGATCATCCGTTCCCACCGGATCATCGGTTTCCCCCGGATCCACGCCCGGGTCCGCCTGCCCCGCCGCATCCGCCAGCGGCTGGCCGCCGCCGGGCTGGTCGCCACGCTCGGCGCGGTCTTCTGGTGGCAGCCGCCGGTCTCCT
Organism: Phytohabitans kaempferiae; assembly: GCF_042433955.1. Taxonomy (NCBI): domain Bacteria; kingdom Bacillati; phylum Actinomycetota; class Actinomycetes; order Micromonosporales; family Micromonosporaceae; genus Phytohabitans; species Phytohabitans kaempferiae. The sequence goes on from NZ_JBHLUH010000079.1 coordinate 8,415, forward strand.
GGGCCGACCTGGGCGACCGGGGCAGCCCGACAAGCGACCCGGCGTACTTCGCCCCGCTCCTCGCCGAGCTGCGCGAGCGCCGTCCCGCCGGCCGGGTCGAGATCCCGCCGACCCGGGACTACTGGGAGGCCGCGTACGTGGACGGCGTACCCCTGGCCCGGGGCTGGCTGCGGCAGGTCGACATCGCCCGCAACCCGCTCTTCTTCGAGACCGTTCCGGGCGCGTCGGGCACCGGAGTGGCGCTCACGCCGGAGCGGTACCGGCAGTGGCTCGCGGAGAACGCGGTCACGTACGTTGCCGTGCCGGACGCGAAGCTCTCCTGGATCGGCCGGGCCGAGGCCGAGCTGGTGCCTCGGCTGCTGCCCGAGGTCTGGTCGGGCGGGCACTGGCGGCTGTACGCGGTGCCCGACCCCACGCCGATCGTCGCCGCCCCGGCGACCCTGGTGACGAGCGACGCCGCGACGCTGACCTTCGACGCGCCGACCGGCGGCGAGGTGCGCGTGCGCGTACGGCACAGCCGGTGGCTCACGGTCGACGGCGGCGCCTCCCTCGCCCGGGACGGCGCCTGGACGGTCGCCCGCCTCCCCGGCCCGGGCCGCTACACCATCACGTCGTGAGCGAGCGAGTTGGCGCGGCGGCGTCTGGACTGAGCGGCCCCGCCGACGAAGTCGGGGTTTCGGGGACGCGAGGGAAGACGTCGCCTTCAGCGCCGCACGAGCGAGCGAATCAGGAGGCGCTGTGAGCGGGGCCGCCGAGGTCGTCGATGATCCGCTCCAGAATCCGCACGGTATCGGGCGCCGGCGCGGCCTCCACACAGATGCGGTTGACCGCGTCGACGTAGTACTCGACGTCTTCGCGCTTGTCGAGGTAGAGCGCGCCCGCCAACTGTTCTATGTAGACGACCTCGGGCAGGCCGGCGTGCGGGAAGCGCAGGATCGAGAACGGACTGCCGGCCGCGGCGTATCCGCCGGAGGCGAGCGGCACGATCTGGAGTGTCACGCGCGGCGCCTTGGTGACGACGGCGATCAGCGCCTCGATCTGGTCGCGCATCACGCGCCGGCCGCCGATCGGGCGGCGTAGCGCGGCCTCGTCGACCACCGCCCAGAGCCGCGGCGGCTCGGGCGAGCTGAGCACCTGCTGCCGCTCCAGCCGCAGCCGCACCCGCCGCTCGACCTCCTCGGGGCGCGGGCTGCCAGGGCTGAGCCGCATCACCGCCCGCGCGTACTCCTCGGTCTGCAACAGGCCCGGCACGAACGCGACCTCGTAGGTGCGGATCAGGCTCGCGGTCGCCTCCAGCCCCAGGTATCGCTGGAACCAGTTGGGCGTGACGTCGCTGTAGGGATGCCACCAGCCCGGCGCGTTGGCCTCGCGGACGCGGGCCAGCAGCGCCGCCCGCTCCTCCGGGTCGTGCACGCCGTAGAGCGTCAGCAGGTCGGAGATGTCGCGCTCCTTGAAGCCGACCCGGCCCAGCTCCATGCGGCTGATCTTCGACTCCGAGGCGCGGATCGGCTCGCCCGCCTCCGCCCTCGTGATGCCCCGCTCCTCACGCAGCCTGCGCAGCTGCGCGCCCACGAGGATCCGCACGGCGGTGGGGCCGTCGCCGGGGCGGTCCTGGTGTGGCGATCCGGTCACGCGCACCTCCGGAGGCTCTCCCGGTCAGCATGCCATCGCCTCGGTGACCTCGCCACCGCTCCCCCCGACCCACCACTCAGCGTCCCGACCCGGATGCCCCGCGTGGCGGTCAGCTGGCGAGGACGCGTTCGCAGGCGGCACGGGACCGCCGGGTCGTGCGCAGGTAGTGGTCGAGGAACTCGCCCGGATCGCCGCCGTCGAGCAGGCGCACCACACCGCCCAACTCGACGCCGTGCCGGGGCAGCTGGTCGGTGGGACGGCCGCGCACCAGCGTGAGCGCGTTGCGCACCTGGGCGGCGAGCGTCCAGCCGGCGGCCATCGCCGCGGCGTCGGCGACGGTGATCAGGCCGGCGTCGCGGGCGGCGCGCAGCGCGTCGAGGGTACGAGTGCAGCGCAGCTCGGGCACCGCGTGCGAATGCCGCAACTGCACGAGCTGCACCGACCACTCCACATCGGCCAGTCCGCCCCGCCCCAGCTTGGCGTGCGTGGCCGGGTCGGCGCCGCGGGGCAGCCGCTCGGTCTCCACGCGGGCCTTGATCCGGCGGATCTCGGTGACCTGCTCGCGGGTCAGGCCCTGCCGCGGATAGCGCACCCTGTCGGCCAGCGCCTCGAACTCGCGCCCCAGCGCCTCGTCGCCACAGACCCACCGGGCCCGCAGCAGCGCCTGTGCCTCCCACACCTTCGACCACCGGGCGTAGTACTGCTCGTAGGCGGCGAGGCTGCGCACCAGCGGTCCCTGCCGGCCCTCGGGGCGCAGGTCGGCGTCGACGCCGAGGGGCGGGTCGGGCGCGGGGCGGCCGAGCTGGCGGCGCAGCTCCTCGGCGATGGCGTGCGCCGCACCGCTCGCCGCGTCTTCGGGCACGCCGGGCGGTGGGTCGTACACGAAGAGCACGTCGGCGTCGGAGGGATAGCTCATCTCGTATCCGCCGAGCCGCCCCATGCCGATGACCGCGAAGCGCAGCCCCGGCATCGGCGGCGCCGCGGCCCGCGCGGCGGTCAGCGCGGCGGAGAGGGTCGCGTCGGCCACATGGGACAGTGCACTCCCGACGGACGTGACGTCGAGCGGCTGCGCCGGCGCGAGCGTGCCGGCACTGGTGAGCACGTCGGCGCAGGCGATGCGGAACAGCTCGCGGCGGCGCAGCGCGCGTACGGCGCCGATCGCCGCCGTGACCTCCGGGCCGCGGTCGTCCGGCCGCCCGCCGGTGAGCGAGGCGGCGGCGTGGCGCTCCGCGGCGGCGGTGAAGCCCTCGCGCAGCACCTCGGACGGGCGCGGTACGAGCTCGGCGTCGTCGGCGAGCAGGCGCAGCGCCTCCGGGTCGCGGGCGAGCAGGTCGGCGGCGTACCGGGACAGGCCCAGCACGCGCGCCAGCCGCAGCGCCACCGGGCCCTCGTCGCGCAGCAGCCGCAGATACCACGGCGTGCTGCCCAGCTTGTCGGAGACCTGGCGGTAGCTGAGCAGCCCGCGGTCGGGCTCGGGCGCGTCGGCGAACTCCTGGAGCAGCACCGGCAGCAGCGTGCGCTGGATCGCCGCCGTACGGGACACGCCCCCGGTCAGTGCCTCGATGTGGCGCAGCGCGGTGGCGGGGTCGAAGCCGAGTACGCGCAGCCGTTTGGCGGCCGACTCGGGCACCATCCGCAGCGACTCGGCCGGCACGCGGGCGACCGCCTCCAGCAGCGGGCGGTAGAGCAGCTTGGCGTGCAGCCGGCGTACCTCGGCGGCGTGCGCGACCCAGTCGGCGCGGAACGCCTCGACCGCCTCGCGCCCCGGCACGGCGCCGCTCATCGGTACCCGCTCCGGACGCGCGCTCTCGGCGGCGGCGGGGCCGTCGACCCTCGTCACCGCGCTCCCCGGATCGGAGGCGGCCCGCCCGGCGGCGCTGTATCCCAGCGCGTGCGCGAGCGGGCGGACGGCGGCCGGGTCGGCGGGAACGGTGTGCGTGCGGCGCAGCGCCTGGAGCTGGAGCCGGTGCTCGACCGCGCGCAGGAACCGGTAGCCGCGCAGCAGCGCCTCGCCGTCGGCGCGCCCGACGTAGCCGCCGGCCACGAGCGCGCGCAGCGCGGTGAGCGTGCCCGGTACGCGCAGCGACTCGTCCACGCGCCCGTGCACGAGCTGGAGCAACTGCACCGCGAACTCGATGTCGCGCAGCCCGCCCGGCCCGCGCTTGATCTCCCGGTCGAGCTCGCGGGCCGGCACGTTGTCGATGATCTTCCGCCGCATCGCGCGCACGTCTTCGACCGCCTCGGGTCGCTCGGCGGCGTGCCAGACCAGCGGCGCGAGCTGGTCGATCCACTCCCGGGCCAGCTCCGCGTCGCCGGCCGCCGGGCGGGCCTTGAGCAGCGCCTGGAACTCCCAGGTGCGGGCCCACCGCCGGTAGTACGACAGGTGGCTGGCGAGCGTGCGCACCAGCGGGCCGCGGCTCCCCTCGGGGCGCAGCGCCGCGTCGACCTGCCAGGCGACCTGCCCACAGATCGCGATCAGCCGGGCGGCGACGGAGGTGCCGGCGGAGAGGTCGGCGTCGGTCGCCGCGACGAAGATGACGTCTACATCGGACACGTAGTTGAGCTCGTTGCCGCCGCACTTGCCCATCGCCACCACGGCCAGGCGGGGCGGCGCGGTGCCGACGGGCAGCTCGGCCACCGCGATGCCGTACGCCGCGTTGAGGGTCGCGTCGGCCAGGGCGGAGAGCGCCGCCATGGTCTGCTCCAGGCCGCGCCCGCCGGTCAGGTCGGCCGCCGCGATCCGGAGCAGGGCCAGCCGGTACGCCGTGCGGAGCGCCGGCACGGTCGGCGATTCGAGGTGCAGCCCGCCGTCGCCGTTGGGCGCGATCCCGTCCTTGCCGGTGATCAGCGCGTGCCAGTGGTCGGGGTTGGCGACGAGGTGGTCGCCGAGCGCGGACGAGGCGCCGAGCACCGCGACCAGCCGGCGGCGCAGCCCGGCGTCCGCCGCCATCGTGTCCAGCAGCGCGCCGTCGTGGCGGCGGTCCGCCTCCACGAGCCGGTGCAGCTGCCGCAGCGCGAGGTCGGGGTCGGCGGCCCGGGAGAGCGCGTTGAGCAGCTCCGCCGCGGCCTCGCCGGTGGGCTCCTGGAGGGCCGGGTCCCACAGCTCCAGACCGCCGGGTCCGAGCAGCTCGGCCGCGCGCCCGACGTCGGCGGCGAACCCGAAGCCGTATCGTGCCAGCCGCGCCTGCGCGCTCGTCGGCCTGGACATCTACTGTCCGAGCAGCGGCAGGGGGCGGCGGAAGTCGCGCAGCTCGCCGAGCGCGAGGGCGGCGAAGCGGGCCGCGAACGGCTGCCACACCTCCTCGATGTCGACCATCACGGCGTCGCAGGCGGCGACGATCTCCTCGGGATCCCAGCCCTCCGGCGCGCTCCGCGCCCACTCGGCGATCATGTTTGTGTCGCACTCGATGTGGAACTGCAGCGCCCAGGCCCGCTCCCCCATCCGGAACGCCTGGTGCGGGTAGCGGGTCGAGGCGGCCAGCAGCACCGCGCCGGCCGGCAGCTCGGTGATCTCGTCGAGGTGCCACTGGAGCACGTCCGGCGCGAGCGGCACGTACCGGAAGAGGGGGTCGGCCTCGGCCGCGTCACGCCGCCCCACCAGCGCCGGCCCGATCTCCGGCCCGGCCGGGCTGCGCTCGACCGTGCCGCCGTGCGCGGTCGCCATGAGCTGCGCGCCGAGGCAGATCGCGAGCGTGGGCGTGCCGTGGCGGGTCGCCTTGCGCAGCAGCGCCTCGACCCCGTCGAACCAGTCGGGGCGGGGCGGGTAGGCCGCCTGCTCGCCGCCGAGCACCACCAGCGCGACGTAGCCCTCCAGGTCGGCCGGGAGGGGGTCGCCCGCGTACGGCCGGAGCACCGACAGCGTCAGCCCCGCCTCGGTCAGCCACTCCCCCAGCCGCCGCGCGTCGTCGGTCGGGTCGTTTTCGATCACCAGCGCCGTACTCACGTACCGAGGCTATCCGCCCGTAGGCTCGGTGTCGTGCGCGCCATCCTTCCCGCCGCCCTGCGCCCCGGTGACACCGTGATGCTCGTCTCGCCGTCCGGGCCCACCAGGCCCGAGCGCGTGGCCCGCGGCATCGAGCTGCTGACCGGCTGGGGCCTGCGCCCGGTGCTCGCCCCGCACGCGTACGCCAAGCAGGGCTACTTCGCCGGTGCCGACGCGCTGCGCGCCGCCGACCTCGACGCCGCCTTCGCCGACCCGGCGGTGCGGGGCGTCCTGTGCACGCGTGGCGGCTACGGCACGCAGCGGATCGTCGACGCGCTCGACCTGGCGGCGCTGCGGCGCGACCCGAAGGTGGTGGCCGGCTTCTCCGACATCACCGCGCTGCAACTGGCGCTGTGGCGGGGCGCGCGACTGGCCACAGTGCACGGTCCGGGGGCGGCGTGGCTCGACGTGCGGACGCCGCCGGTCTCCGCCGAGTCGCTGCGTGCCGCGCTGATGGAGACCGGCCCGGTCGTGGTGAAGCGCGTGGCGACCGAGGAGACCGCGCCGGTGGTCGTGGCCGGCACCGCGACCGGCCCGCTGCTCGGCGGCAATCTCAGCCTGCTCGTGTCGTCCGTGGGCACTCCGGACTTCCCCGACCTGCGCGGCGCGATCCTGCTCGTCGAGGATGTGGGCGAAGCACCGTACAAAGTGGACCGCATGTTGACCCACCTGCGCCGCGCGGGCGTGCTGGCCGGGCTGGCGGGCGTCGCGGTGGGGCAGTTCACCGACTGTGCCGACGGCTGGGACGTGACGGTGGCCCAGGTGCTCGCCGAGCGCCTGGGCGACCTCGGCGTGCCGGTGCTCGGCGGCCTGCCGATCGGGCACGGCACGGGGCAGCTCACCGTGCCGCTGGGCACACCGGCCACGCTCGACGCGGACGCCGGGGTGCTGACCGTGGCACCTGCGGTGGCGTGACCTGTGCGTGCGCTGACCGCACCGAGGCACAAACCACGTATTCCACCTGCACCGGGTGAGGATTGCCAGCCACGGGACAGGTCACGCTGGGGGAAAGCCCAGCTCACGCCTCCAACCTCGGTCGGGTAACCCCTTCCGACCGAATTTGGAGGTTTCATGAGCAGGCGGATCTCGAAACGAGTGGCGGTCACCGGGCTGGCCGTGGCCGGCGTGCTGTCGGTGGGCGTCGCCGCGCCGGTCGCCGCGTACGCCGCCGACCGGGACGGCCGCCCGCCGGCCGGCTCGTACGGCCACGGCCCCGGCGAGGGCCGGTCCGGCGACGGGAAGGACCGGGCGGCGCGGGAGGCGGAGTTTGCCGCCGCGCTCGCCAAGGAGCTGGGCCTCCCGGAGGACAAGGTGGCGGAGGCGCTCGGCAAGGTGCGCGAGCAACTGCGCCCCGAGGGCGGACCGGACGGCGGCGGCCGGGAGCACGGGCCCCGGGGCGGTAGCCCGGCGCCCACGCCCACGAAGTAGTTACAGGGCGCCGAGGTAGCGCTGGCGCTCGTACGGGGTGACCTCGCGCCGGTACTGCTCCCACTCCGCGCGCTTGTTGCGCAGGAAGAAGTCGAAGACGTGCTCGCCGAGCACCTCCGCGACGAGCTCGGAGCCGGCCATCACGTCGATCGCCTCGGAGAGGTTTTCCGGCAGCGCCTCGTAGCCCATCGCCTTCCGCTCGGCGTTGGAGAGCGACCACACGTCGTCCTCCGCGCCGGGCGGAAGCTCGTAGCCCTCCTCGATGCCCTTGAGGCCGGCGCCGAGCAGCACCGCGAACGCCAGGTAGGGGTTGGCCGCCGAGTCGAGCGAGCGGACCTCGACGCGGGCCGAGTTGGGCTTGCCGTACGCCGGGACGCGCACCAGCGCGGAGCGGTTGAGGTGGCCCCAGCACACATACGCCGGGGACTCGGTGATGCGGTCGGGCAGCGCCTGCGGGAAGAGCCGCTTGTAGGAGTTGACCCACTGGTTGGTGACCGCCGTGTACTCCCGGGCGTGCACCAGCAGCCCGGCGATGAACGCCTTGGCCACCTTGGAGAGCTTCATCGGGTCGCTCGCGTCGTGGAACGCGTTGCGCTCGCCCTCGAAGAGCGACAGGTGCGTGTGCATGCCGCTGCCCGGCTGGTCGGTGAAGGGCTTGGGCATGAAGGTGGCCCGCACGCCGTGGGAGAGGGCGACCTCCTTTACCACGTGGCGGAACGTCATGATGTTGTCGGCCGTGGTGAGCGCGTCGGCGTAACGCAGGTCGATCTCCTGCTGGCCGGGCGCGACCTCGTGGTGGCTGAACTCCACCGAGATGCCGATCCGCTCCAGCGCGAGCACCGCCTGGCGGCGGAAGTCGCGGGCGATGGCGTGGGTCGTGTGGTCGAAGTAGCCGCCGGCGTCGACCGGCGTGGGCAGCGAGCCGTCGGAGGGGCCGTTTTCCAGCAGGAAGAACTCGATCTCGGGGTGCGTGTAGAAGGTGAAGCCCTTCTCGGCCGCCTTGGAGAGCGCGCGGCGCAACACGTGGCGCGGGTCGGCCCAGGAGCCGCTGCCGTCGGGGAGCAGGATGTCGCAGAACATCCGGGCGCTCTCGCCGCTCACGCCGCCCTCGAACGGGAAGACCTGGAACGTCGTCGGGTCGGGCATGGCGATCATGTCGGACTCGAAGACGCGGGCAAATCCCTCGATCGCCGAGCCATCGAAGCCGATGCCCTCGTCGAAGGCCGCCTCCAACTCCGCGGGCGCGACCGAGACGCTCTTGAGCGTGCCCAGCACGTCGGTGAACCACAACCGGACGAACCTGATGTCGCGCTCCTCCAGAGTGCGGAGCACGAACTCCTGCTGACGGTCCACTTCTACCCCTTGTGACGCTCTGTGGTGTGGCTCAAGCTGCGCAAAAGCTGGCGGATCAGTGTCCCGCCGCGCCGTTACACCGACGTTACGTGAAGAGGGCGCCGGCCGCCGTACCGGGTCCTGGCGCAACTTGTCCGGTTCGTGGCCGTTGATACCAAACGTACGGGAGGGGACAACCGCCATGCCACGATTCCGCATGATCGCCGGCGGGGTGGCGCTCGGCGGTGCGCTGGCCGCCGTGCTCGCACTGGCCGGCGTGATCCATGTACGCGTACAGGAGACCGATCGCGCCGCGACGCCGAGCCCGCCCGCGGTGGCCATGCCGCTCACCGCCACGCAGCCCGAGCTGGCCGAGGCGCTGCTGGAGGAGCAGGACCTGCCCGAGGGGTACCGGTCCGCGCCGGCTTCGCACCGGGCACCGGCCACCGTCGGCGACCGCACGGAAAACTGTCAGGCGCTCTTCGAGCGTCCCTGGGACGTGGCCGGCGCGCGGGAGCAGGCGGTCGGCGACTACACCGGGCAGCAGCGCGCCGCACTGCTCCGCCAGGCCCTCGCGCTCTTCGAGCCCGGCGGCGCGGCTCGCGCCCTCGGCGAACTCCGCCGGGCGTCCGGCTCGTGCCCGCAGTTCGACGCCCGCCTCGAGGACGGGACCGCCGTCCGGGTCCAGCTCCGCGAGATGGCACTGCGCCGGGTCGGCGACGAGGCCTACGCGGTACAGGTCACCGCCCGCCCGCTGGGCGGTCGCGACGAGCGGGGTACGCGGCACGGGTACCTGGCGGTCGGCCGGGTCGGCTCGGTGCTCTCGGTGCTGCGCCACCTGTGCCCGGCCGGCACGGTCGACCCAGCCGAGGTGGCCGCGATGCTGAGCCGGGCGCTGTGGCGGGCGGCTCCCCTCGTACCCCCTGGTCGTGGGCTCGGGCCGAGAAAGGAGCGACGGGCGGACGAGCGCGGTCTCACAGAGCATGATCGGCCCGGACTTGGGAAGATGGAGCCATGCCGACACTGCGCCTCGCCCTCGCCCAGGTAAACCCGACCGTCGGCGACCTGTCCGGCAACGCGGCGGTCGTGCGCGAGTGGAGTCGCGCCGCCGCGGGCTCGGGCGCCCAACTGGTCGCGTTCCCGGAGATGATGCTGACCGGATACCCGGTGGAGGATCTGGTTTTCCGGGAGTCGTTCGTGGCGGCCTCCCGGGCCGCGCTCGATCGGCTCGCCACCGACCTGGCCGCCGACGGGCTGGGCGAGGTGGCGGTCGTGGTCGGCTACCTGGACGCCGACGGGCCGGCCCGGATCAGCTCCGAGGCCGAGGCCGACCGGGGCCCGCGCGACGCGCTGGCGCTGCTGCACGGCGGCCGGGTCGCCGCCCGCTACTACAAGCACCACCTGCCCAACTACGGCGTCTTCGACGAGGATCGCTACTTCGTGCCCGGTGATGTCCTGACCGTCGTGCGGCTCGCCGGGGTCGACGTGGCGCTGACCGTCTGCGAAGACATCTGGCAGGCGGGCGGGCCGTTCGCGATCGCCCGGGCGGCCCGGGTCGGGCTGGTCGTCAACATCAACGGCTCGCCGTACGAGCTCGACAAGGACGACGTGCGCCTGCCGCTGGTCGCCCGCCGGGCGCGGGAGGCGGATGCCGTGGTGGCGTACGTCAACATGGTCGGCGGCCAGGACGAGCTGGTCTTCGACGGCGACTCGATGGTGGTGGCCGCCGACGGCACGCTGCTCAGCCGCGCCCCGCAGTTCGCCGAGCACCTGCTCGTCCACGACGTCGACCTGCCCGAGGCGGCGCCGGACGCGCCCGAGGGCGACCTGGGCGAGATGAGGGTCCGCCGGCTCGCGCTCGACCCGCTGCCGCCCGCGCCCACCACGCTCGTCGAGGGCGGCGTGGCCGAGCGGGTCACCGACGAGGCCGAGGTGTGGCAGGCGCTCGTGCTGGGGCTGCGCGACTACGTACGCAAAAACGGCTTCCGCTCGGTGGCGCTCGGCCTCTCCGGCGGCATCGACTCGTCGGTGGTGGCCGCGATCGCGGTCGACGCGCTGGGGCCCGAGCGCGTGGTGGGCGTCTCGATGCCGAGCCAGTACTCGTCCGGCCACTCCCGCGACGACGCGGCCGACCTCGCCAAGCGCACCGGGCTCGACTACCGGATCGAGCCGATCCAGCCGATGGTCGACGCCTTCCTGGCCAACATGTCGCTCTCCGGCATGGCCGTGGAAAACCTCCAGGCGCGCGTCCGCGGCGTGATCCTCATGGCACTGTCCAACCAGGAGGGCCACCTGGTGCTGACGACGGGCAACAAGAGCGAGCTGGCCGTCGGATACTCCACTTTGTACGGTGACTCGGTCGGTGGCTTCAACCCCCTCAAGGACGTGCCCAAGACGATGGTGTGGGCGCTCGCCAGGTGGCGCAACGCCGAGGCCGAGCGGCGCGGCACCGAGCCGCCGATCCCCGACAGCGCGATCAGCAAGCCGCCGAGCGCCGAGCTGCGGCCGGGCCAGCTCGACACCGACTCGCTGCCCGACTACCGCGAGCTGGACGCGATCCTGATCGGATACGTCGACGGCGACCGGGGGCGCGACGACCTGATCGCCGAGGGGCACGACCCCGCGGTCATCGACAAGGTGCTGCGCATGGTCGACACCGCCGAGTACAAGCGCCGCCAGTCCGCGCCAGGCACCAAGATCTCGATGAAGGCGTTCGGCCGCGACCGCCGCCTGCCGATCACAAACCGCTGGCGCGAGCCCGCCGACCAGTGAGATCCAGATCACTCCGGCGGGCACGGGTCGTCCTCGCGTAACCCGTGTGAAATCTTCCACTAACACCTGACGTGCCCGGTAGGTGCGGTGGGACGCTTGCTCCAGGGACCCGGGGACCGCGTGCGCGGCCTCGAGGCGAGAGGAGACGACGAATGTCAGAGACGACGATGTCCGAACCCACTCTGTACGGCGGCCCCGCCACTCGGCGCGTACGCACGCGCGACCTGCTCGCGGCGAAGCAGCGTGGCGAGCGGTGGCCGATGCTCACCTCGTACGACCAGTACACCGCCGGCATCTTCGACGAAGCCGGCATCCCGGTGCTCCTCGTCGGCGACTCGGCGGCCAACAACGTGTTCGGTTACGAGACGACCGTCCCGGTCACCGTCGACGACCTGCTCCCACTCGTGCGCGCCGTCGTACGCGGCACCAAGCGCGCGCTTGTCGTCGGCGACCTGCCGTTCGGCTCGTACGAAGAGGGCCCCAAGCAGGCGCTGCGCACCGCTGTCCGCTTCATGAAGGAGGGCGGCGCTCACGCGATCAAGCTCGAAGGTGGCCGCCGCGTGGCCGACCAGATCGCCGCGATCACGGCCGCCGGCATCCCGGTGATGGCGCACATCGGCTTCACCCCGCAGAGTGAGCACGCGATCGGCGGCTACCGCGTCCAGGGCCGCGGCGACGCCGCGGAGGAGGTGGTGGCCGACGCCCACGCGGTGGCCGAGGCGGGCGCGTTCGCGGTCGTGCTCGAGATGGTGACCAGCGAGGTCGCCAAGCGCATCACGCACGACCTCACCATCCCCACCATCGGCATCGGCGCCGGCCCCGACACCGACGCCCAGGTGCTGGTCTGGCAGGACATGGCCGGCCTCCGCACCGGCCACGCCCCGCGCTTCGTCAAGCGGTACGCCGACCTGGCCGGCGCGCTGACCGACGCGACCAGGCGCTTCGCCGACGAGGTCCGCGGCGGCGAGTTCCCCGGTCCGGAGCACGCCTTCCACTGACCCGCACCGCCACATCCGCCTCGCGGCCGCCGCCTTACCCGCGGCGGCCGCGCTGTTCGAGGGCGAGTTGGGCCGCCAGCAGGCCGCGCGCCTCGGCGAGTGACGGGCCGTACCAGGTCAGGTGACGCCCGGATACCAGGGCGTACGGCACGCCGGGAAACGCCTCGGGTCCGTCGTCGGGCGTGAACGCGTACGGCTCGTCGGGGAGGACGACAAGCTCGGGATCGCGGGCCAGGATCTCCGCGAGTGGCGGGCGGGGATAGCGCTCGGCCGCGTCGTCGTAGAGGTTGTGCACGCCCAGCCGGCGCAGGATGTCACCGGCGAAGGTGGCCGAGCCCAGCACGACCCACGGGCGGCGCCAGACGGGCACCACCGCCCGCCTCGGTGGCGTGGCCGGAGCTGGGAGTGCCCAGGCGGCCCGGGCCTCGCCGAGCCACGCCGGTGCGGCCGCGTCCAGGGCGGTGAGCAGGCGGCCGAGCGACGTGAGCGCCTCGTCCAGCGTCCGCGGATACGTCACCCACACCGCCACGCCCGCGGCCCGCAACGCCTCGACGTCCTCGCGGCGGTTCTCCTCCGCGTTCGCCACGACCAGATCGGGTACGAGCGACAGCACGCGCTCCACCGACGGGTACTTCGAGCCGCCCACCCTCGGCACGTCGAGTGCCGGCGGATGCGTGCAGTAGTCGGTCGCGCCGGCGAGCAGGCCCGGTGCGCTCACCGCGATCGCCTCGGTCAGCGACGGCACGAGCGACACCACGCGGCGGGGCGGGCGGGTCAGACGCACCTCGGCGCCGAGGTCGTCGTTCACCCCGCGCGGGTGAAGAGGATGCGGCGCTGGGCGGGGTCGGCGGTCACGAGGCGGACGCGGATGCGCTCGCCGAGCGGGAGGTCGCCTTCGCAGCGGGCGCGCACCGGCGGCTCGTCCAGCGCGATGAGGCCGCCCGGCACGCGCTTGGGGCGGTCGTCGAGGTCGAGCACCGCCGCGTCGAACTCCTCGCCCACGCGACCCGCCAGAAGTACCGCCTCGGTGAGGTCGACCGCCGCGCGCTCGGCGGTGCCCGCCACGCGGTCGGTGTCGGTCATCACCTCGGGGAGCTTCGGCAACGCCGCACCGGCCCACTCAGGCACCGGCTGATCGGCGAAGAGCGCCAGGCACACCTCGGTGGCGTACCGGTCGGCCAGACGCCGCAGCGGCGCCGTCACATGGGCGTACGGTGCCGCCACCGCGCCGTGCCCCGGATCGTCCGGCACCTTCCCGTCGAACGCGGTGTAACCCGCACCGCGCATCAGCTCGGCCGCGTGGTCGAGGAACGCGGCGGCGTGCGGCTGCGCCGGGTCGACGCCGGCCACCACGCGCCCCACCGGCGCACCCTCGGGCCACTCGACGCCGAGTGCGTCAGCCGCCGCGCGGAGCTTGCCGATCGCCTGCTCGCGCGGTGCGGGCATGGTGCGCAGCAGCCCGATGCCGCCGTCGAGCATCACACGCGCGGCCGCCATGCCGGTCAGCAGCGAGATCTGCGCGTTGAACTCCTCGACCGGGTACGGCGCGCGGAGCACCAATCGCCAGCCGGAGCCGTCCGGCTCGACGTCCTGCTCGGGCAGAGGGAGGTTGATCGCGCCGCGGGCGAAGCCGCGCTCGGTGAGAAGCGCGCCGAGCTCGGGCAGCGCGGCGATCGGTGCGGGCAGCCGCCCCGCGTCGGCGTCGGCCTGCACGCCGGCGTAGTCGAGCTTGGCCCGGCTGCGTACGCGCGCGCGTTCGAGATGGATGCTCCGGGTCTCGCCGGCCGAGTCGAGGTCGATGGTCCACACGACCGCGGCCCGGTCCACGTCGGGCAGGAGGCTCACCGCGTCTTCGCTCAGCGAGACGGGGTGCAGCGGCACCTTGCTGTCCGGGAGGTAGACGGTCTGGCCGCGGCGCCAGGTCTCCGCCTCGAGTTCGCCGCCGGGGCGTACGTACGCCGCCACATCGGCGATCGCGTAGTGCACCCGGTAGCCGCCGTCCCGCCGGCCGATCCACATGGCCTGATCGAGGTCGCGCGAGGTGGGCGGGTCGATCGTGACGAACGGGATGTCGGTGCGATCGATGGCGGGAAGGGATGTGCGGGACGCCGCCTCGTCCGCTTCGCGCTGCGCCGCGGGCGGGAATGCCTCAGGCAGTTCCAGCTCGCGGCGCAGCTCGCCGAAGTCGATGCGGGGTGCGACTACGCGTCGGATAACCACGCGGTCATTCTTACCGACGCTCCACACCCCGCCGTACTAGCGGGTGGTGCGGGTCGTGGTCTTACGGGCGGTGGCCTTGCGCGCCGGCGCCTTCTTGGCCGCCGTGGTGGTGCGCTTGGCCGTGGTGCTCTTCGCCGCGGTCTTCTTGGCGGCCGCCTTCTTGGCCGGAGCCGCCTTCGCCGTCGTCGTCTTCTTCGCGGCGGTCTTGCGGGCGGTGGTGGCCTTCGCGGTGGTCTTCGCGGCGGCCGTCTTGCGCGCGGTCGTCGACTTCGCCGCCGCCGTCTTCTTGGCGGGGGTGGTCTTCTTCGCGGCCGTCGTCTTCTTCGCGGCGGCCGTCTTGCGCGCGGTGGTGCTCTTCGTCGCGGTGGCCTTCTTGGCGGGGGCCTTCTTAGCCGCGGTTCTCGTCGCCGGTGCGGTCTTCTTGGCGGCGGTTTTCTTGGCAGTGGTGGTCTTCTTGGCGGCAGCCGTCTTGCGCGTGGTCGTCGCCTTCGTCGCCGATGCCTTCTTGGCCGCGGCGGTCGTCTTCTTGGCGGGTGCCTTCTTCGCCGTCGCCTTGCTCGTGACGGTCTTGCGCGCGGTCGTGGCCGCCGGCACCGCTGCCTTGACCTCTTCCGCCGCCGGCTGCGCCGCGGGCGTCGCCGTGCTCTTCTTGGCAGCCGCGCGTTTCGCGGCCGGGGTGCTGGTGGCCTTCTTCGCTACGGCCATCTCTGTCTCCTCCTTGCGAATGTGTTTCCGCGCTCAGCCGACGGCCGCGCGCAGCGGATCGCGCCGATTACTTGTCCTTCCCGGACCACCGGGCGTCTTCCTCGTCCCACTTTTCATTGCGCTCTCGCACCTGCTCGAGCGCGCGCTCCGCCTCTTGGACGGATGCGTACGGTCCGAGCTTGTACTCGGCCGGGCACGAGTCGGAGTTGTCCTCGACGCGGTGATGACGCACGCACCAGTAGTACTGTGCGCCACTTCCGCTGTTAGTCATGAGATCACTGTGCACCGCAAAACGAACAAGCGCCACCTTTTCCGCAGAAAAATCGGCGGCGCCTCCACAATAGACCAGCCCGACAGACAACGGTACGCGGCTCGCCACGCGACTCGAATCGGTGAGAAAGCCTTATTCGATAAGGGATTTATCCGCGTAAGCGCAAGGAGGTACACACCGACTCACCCGTGGAAGGTGTCAGAAAAATTTCTGGCGTCGAGACACCCGCGTGGCGTACCCGAAGGGGTGCCGCCCTCCACTGTGGCCCTCCGCCGACCGGCGCCCGAGCGACCGCGGACGCGCGCGCGGCACCGCGTGCGGGCAGTGCGTGCGGTGCGCGACGGACGAGTCGGCCTGTACGCCGGATACTGCCGCCGGGACATGCCGTGAACTGGGCCGCACGCTCACTCCCCCGCCTCTGAGTGCCCCTGGGCCGTCTGTGGGCCGTGCTCCCGGAAGAGGCTGTCTATCGCGCGGCGCGTGCGCTCCTCGCTGGCTGGCATGAGGTGCGTGTAGACCCGGAGCGTGAAGCCGGGGTCTGCGTGCCCGAGGTACGCGGCGAGCGCCTTGATGCTCTCGCCAGCGTCGAGCAGCGCGGAGGCGTAGAAGTGCCGCAGCGCGTGCATGCCGGTCGCTCTGCTCGGCACAAGGCCGGCCGCCGCGACGGCGGGCTGCCAGAGCTTCTCGTCGAACCAACTGCGGTTCAGCGCTCCCCGCCGCGTAGTGCTAAAGATCACGCGGTACGTGTGACGCTCGACGCCGGCCGGGTTCTCCCACGGCAGGGTGACCGACAGCGGCGGGTACTGCTTCATATGCAGGCGCAGAACGTCGGCGACTGAACCCGGCAGCGGCACCCGGCGGTCCCGGTCGTTCTTGGGTAACCCGAACACGAGCCGGGAGCGGACCCGTTTCACCTGTCGCGTCACGTTGACCCAGCCGTCGACGAAGTCGAGGTCTTCCTCGGCGAGGCCGAAGATCTCACCCTGGCGCATGCCGCAGCCGGCACCGAGGTCGACCATCGCGCGGTACCGATCGGGCAGCAGTTCCCGGATGCCGGTCACCACGTCGAGCGTCCACGGCACGACGCGCCGCTCCGGCGGGCGGGGCTGTTTTACCGAGCGGACCGAGCAGGGGTTCTTGGCGATGCGTTCGTCGTCGACGGCCGCGCCGAGGATGGTCCGTAGGTGGGCGAAGACCACGGAGCGGGTGGCCGGGGCGAGCTTGCCCACCATGCCGCTGTCCCACTCCCGGATGTGGCCGGGCTTGATGGCCGCCAGCTGGCGACTGCCGAAGAATGGGTACAGGTGTTTGCGTACCCGTAGCTCGGTGCTCTCCCGCGTGGACTCGTCGAAGTCACGGGTACGGAGCCAGGTCTCCGCGTACTCGCGGAAGGTCATGCGACCGGCGGCGGGGTCGACGTAGGATGCCCGCAGCTTGTCCGACTCGACGGAGACGAGGAATGCCTCAGCCTCGCGCTTGGATCGGTCGGGGAAGGACTCGCTTCGCTCGCGGCCGTCGGGCGCGATATAGCGGACCCGGTAGCGCAGCCCTGTGCCGTAGCGAGCGGACTTCACTTTTTCCTTACGGCCGTTAGGGTGCTTGATGGTCCGGTACCACCGGTCTTCGACATGCCCCACCGCTACGCCACCTGACCTTGTACCCAGGCGCGCACGGCGCCCGGGTCGTAGCGAAGGTGACGCCCAACTCGCGCGGCGGGTGGTCCGTACCCCACCTTGCGCCAGCGGTACAGCGTCTCGACCGGTACCAACAGGAAGCGTGAGACATCGTCCACAGACCACAGTCGGTCCGCGGCTCCTTCCTTCTTATCTCCGTGTGCCTTCAACCGAGGTCTGTCCTCCGGTGTCCCTTTCCGTGCTGTCAGGCGGCGGCCGGCGTGGCGCCGGCGATGGTCGAGCCGAGTTCGTGTGCGAGTTCTTCGCGGCCGGCCTGGTGTCGAGCGCGGGCGAGCGCGGCGGAGGTATTGGCGAGCAGCGCGTCTCCGGTGGTGTGCCAACCTGAGCCGGCGTAGGTGAGGGTGCCGACGACGAGGGTCGTCTCCTCGTCCATGTGGTCGGCGGTGCGGATGACGCCGTCGGCCTGGTCCTCGCGGTCGTGCTCTCGCCGATAGCTGATGCGGCTGTCGCGCAGGAGTTGGAAGGTGACCGAGTAGCGGCGCGCTTTGGTGAGGAAGTGGCCGCCGAAGCCGAGCATGTGCGCCCATCGGCGTAGGCCTACCCAGATGCTACGGCCCACGCTGTTCGGCGTTTCAGTGTCAAGGACGCCTTGACGCTCGGCGACGCAGGACGGGCAGGCGGCGTACCTGGTGTGGGTGCCGCAGTCCGGGCACTCCCGGCGCTGCCTGAACCCGGGTGCCGGTCGGTCGGCTCGTGGCCGGTCGGCGAGAGGTCGCGGGGTGGTCTGCGGTCGACCGAGCTGCCAGCAGGCGTCGATGAGGCGGGCGGTGTGGTCGCCATCCGCGTCGGCGTGCTCGTCGATCGTGTCCGCGTCGAGGCGGGTGGAGCTGTGGCCAGTGACCTCGGTGCTCTTGGTGGCGTACTTGGCGAGGTAGCCGGCGACCATGCCGTCGGTGACCTCACCGCGCCCGGTGAGAGTGATGTGCCGGACCTCAAGGCCCTTGTCCGGGTCACCCCAAGCGATCAACCAGCCGCCCGGCATATCGGCGTGGTCGGGAGTGTGGAAGGCGACCTGTGCGGCGGCGTGCCGGATGGCGTCCTCCAGGTCGACCGTGGTGAACCCCGGCGAGGGCGGGACCACGGCGGCCGGGTCGAGACCGTTGACGCCGTCCAGGCGCAGCAGGACGTGGAAGTGCACCGCTCCCCGGGCTTGGAACTCGGCGGCTTTGCCGTGCGCGAGCCGGACCGGTGGGACGCGGCGAACCTTGCCCGACTCGGTCACGACTGTGACGCGGGGGATGCCGCGCATTCGGGCGAGCTGGGCGAGGTAACGTTCGGCGGCCTGCTTGGTGCGGCGCCACAGTTCGCCGGAGAACAGGTTCCAGACGACCTGGTGCGCGTGGTCGTAGCAGTCCAGGCACAGTGGCTGACCGAGTATGGCGTCGCCGGGTTCGTGCCGTGCCCAGCAGACAGCCGGTCGGCCGTGCTCGCACACGCCTTGCTCACGGCGGGCGTGGCAGGGCTCCGGTCGACAGTCGCAGCGTCGACGGTTCGTACAGGTGTGCCGCTTGACCGCGCGTCGGTGCACGGTGCCGAAAGACGGTGCGGTGAGCGTCGGGAACACCGCCGGATGTTTGGAGACCGTCTCGGGTACGCCCTTGCCGCCGACCAAGCCAGCGCGTAGGAGTTGGTAGGCGTCGGCTTGGTAGATGCCGGAGCAGGCTGGGCAGACGCTGCCGCGCCGGTTCCCGCACGCCTTGTAGATCGCCGCGTCCGGCATGTCGGTGGTGTGGCGGCGGGCCAGGCGTTGGCCAGTGGCCGGGTCGAGGGTGTCGATCGTGCCGACCAGGCGGATGGGACGGGTGCAGCCGGCAGCGGCGCGGACGTGGGCGAGCCAGGCGAGGTAGTCGCCGCTGGCGGCGCGTTGGAGGGCGGTGCCGGTGGCGGTGTAGGTGTGGATGGGTGCTGGTTCGGCGTTCGAGACCGTACCCCGGCCCGTGTGGGGTCGGGGTACGGCGTCCAGCGTCGATACGGTCACGCAGCTACCTCATGGTGGTGGGTGCTGGTGATGGTGTGTTCGGTGACGATGGTCCGGCAGGCGCCGCATTGCCGCTCGCGCGGTTCGTGACGCCCGCAAGGGACCTGAGCGGTGGTGTTGCCGCAGTGGATGGTGATCGGTGTCTGGCAGGGTCCGCCGTCGATGACCGCGAGTACGGTGCGGCGGGTGTCGACCGGGTGTGGGTCGGGGTTGGCCGGGCAGGTGTGGGTGGTGTGGTGGATGTCGACGAGGTGGATGGTCACGGCCGTCCCCCGTTGATCGGGGTGCCGTTGACCCGCGCCGGCAATGCCGGGGTGGTGGGTTCGCCGAGTTCGGCCAGCAGTTGCGCGGCGGTGTCCGGGCCGATGCTGAGCCGGGCCGCGAGTTCATTAGCGCTGATGGGGCGGTTGTGGGTTTGGCGGTGGTTGACGACCGCGTAACGCGCGGTGGGCAGCAGGTGGGTAGGAACCTCCGACACCGATACCTGCATCGGCGTTGGGGAGGCGGCCGGCGTGGATGCCGGTTCCGGGTCGACGGACGGCATGGCTGCCGGGGTGTCCAGGGCTGGCGCGGCCGGTTCGACCGTTGGAGTGTCCGGGGTGGAGGTCTTGACCGGGGCCAGGACGAGTTTGACCAGGGCCATGAAGGCCAGGGCCGGGACGGCCGACAGGAGCCAGCCGGACGGGCCGACGTGGCCGACCGCGACGCCGAGCTGCGCGGCCAGGGACAGCAGTGCGGCGGCGACGAGCAGCGCCATCGGGTAGAAGATCGACCCGCCAGTCCTTTTGCGGCGGCGGATGGTCAGCAGGGCGGCGATCGGGACCAGTTCGGAGATGACGGCGTTGGCCCAGCCGAACCAGCCGGGGGTGCCGGCTGGTGAGTTGTCCATGGTCCAGTCGTGGACGTGGGTGAACGATGCCGCGCCAGCGGCGATGCCGACGACCAGGACGATGAGGACCAGGACGATGCCCTCGAACCGCTGTGCGCGGGTCGGGCGGTTAGTGGTGGTGGAGGACATGGAAGTTCACCTCCGGTGGGGTATGCATGCGGATGAGGTCGACCACGCCGCAGCAGGTGGGGCAGAAGACCGGGGCCAGGCCCTGACGGATGAGGTCTTCGACCAGGCAGCCCAGGCACTGGAAGTCGGCCGGGAACAGGCCGTAGCCTCGGCAGCCGTCACAGCGGGCGAAGCAGTTCGGGCAGGGGATGAACACCGGCCCCAACATGGGGTGGATGCCGTTGGGGGTGTTGCCCTCAAAACACCAGTGGCAGTTAGGAACGTCGTTGGGTGCGTCCGGGTTGGGCATTAGGCACCTCCGAGCGGGCTGAGCAGTGGCCGATGCCAGGGCAGGGCGAGCCCGTCGCCGCTGTGGCGGGGCACGATGTGGATGTGGAGGTGGAAGACGGTTTGGGTGGCCGGGCTACCGACCGAGGTGATGAGGTTGCAGGCGTGCCGGGCCAGTTGCGCGGCGCGGCTCATGCAGGTGCCGGTGACCGTCGGGTCCTGTAGCGCGTCCCGCACGTGAACGGTCGGGATGACCAGCAGGTGTCCCGTAGTGACCGGGTGGCGTGGGACGATCGCGATGGCGTCGGGCCAGCGATTGATGATGGTGGCCGGTTCAGTGCCGGCGATGATGGCGCAGAACACGCACAACTGGTCGGGGGTCATCGGTTGACCTCCGGGTTGCAGTCCAGGCATTCGCCGCTACGGCGAGGGATGTAGTAGTCCTTGACCTGCCCGCAAGTGGGACAGGTACGCCGGGCCAGCAGCGCCTTGGACACCGCGATCAGTTGCGCGTCGGTCGCCTGACGCTTCGGCTTGGCCAGGTCACGGCGGTAGAGGTAAGCGGTCCTGGTGTGCTTGCGGTGCCGCCACAGGATTTGCGCGATGACCGGCTGACCAGCCGGGCGTAGACCAGCGGCCCGCAACTGTCGGCGGGTGACCAGGCCGTCCGGGGCGCAGTGGTAAGGGAAGGTGGGGAACCCGAACCGTTGGCCGTCCGGGTCGTAGAACTCCAGGAAGAAGCCACGGTGGTCGACCAGGAAGTCCAGGTCCTGGTTCCGCAGCATCACATCGGTGGTGGTGGGCATGCTGGTCATTGGCGATCACCACCGGTCACGGTCTTTTGCTGGCTGTCGAACTGGTCGACCAGGCGGCGGATCTCGGTCAGCGCCCTATCGGCGGTCACGGGTGGAAGGCCGTAGCGGCCGTTGGGTTCGGTTGCTTCGAGCCATCCCTTGATGCCGCCGAGCAGTTCGGCGTAGCGGCAGGACCGCTCGAACCACTGCTCGTAGTAGGACTTGTAGAGGTCGGTCATGGCCGGTCACCGCCCCACCGCTGTTGCGCGGCCTGCCGGCTGATACCGAGGCGGGCGGCGATCTCCTGCCAGGAGTAGCCCTGCTTGCGGAGGCCCTTCACGGCCTCGGCGATGACGGTGTCGATCAGGGTGGACAAGGCCACCAGATCAGTGAGCGCTTCCACATCGCCGGAGGCGACTCGCTTGCCGTGGGCGCGGATGATACGGCGGGCGAACGCGGCGAACTCGTCGTTCTCCACCACCATGCGGCGCCGTGGCCGGGACGCCTTGGCCGTCAAGGCCGGCTTGACGGTGTTCATGCGTTCTCACCACCCGGCACATCCAGAACCGGCAGCGGTACGTGGAGCCGGTCCCACTCCTCAGCGGCGGCCAGCAACGCCGCGTGGACCTGGTGGGCGGTGCGGTCAGGGTCGTCGTTCCAGTCGCCGACCGAGGGGCCTTCCCACTGCTCCTGCTCGTCGGTGGGGGCCGGCTTGGCGCCGGTCAGGTTGAGGAAGTCGTTGAAGAAATCGCTGGCGCGTTTGAAGTCCCGCCACCCAGAGCGGTGGCCGGTCGGGGCGTCGGCGGGGATGCGCTGGCCGAACGCGGCCATACCCATACCGCCCTGAGCACAGGCGGCCGGGGTCGGGTTGGTCGGGTTGTCGTCGGAGTACAGGCAGCCCTGGTGCCAGCCGTGCAACTGGATGTAGAGGGCAGCACCACGCAGGATGACGGCCGGCGTCACATCGGTGACGTCGGCGATGGACGGTTTGTGGGTAGGCTTCAAGACAGCCACGTCCTTTCGGGAAGTGGTCAGGAGGTCGACAGCGCCGGGTCGCTTTCCAGGGCTGAGTCCGGTGCTGTCGGCCGTATGCGTGTGGGAATGCCGTTAGGCGGCCATGTCCCAGTCGCGGCGGTGGCCATCGCGGCCGGCCGGGTTGTTGGGGCGGCGGATCCATTCGGCGTAGTCGACGATGTGGTAGATCTGCTCGTCAGTCAGGTAGGCCGTCTTGACCAGGCGGGGAATGCCGCCCTCGGCGAGTAGCAGGACGGCGCCGGGGTTGGTGGGTGCGATGTCGACGGCGTTGTAGCCGCGGTCGGCCCAGTCCTGGCCGAGGACGATGTCGGAGCTGTTGCGGCTGGTGCAGCGGAACGCGGCACGGTAGCCGAACTGGTCGCGCAGGCTGGCCGGGATCATGTCCCAAGAGGGCCGCTGTGTCGCGGCGACCACGGGCATCGCGCAGGCGCGGCCGAGGAAGACCAGACCCCGGATCAGGGTGGCGAACTCCTCCTGTTGGGCTTTGGTACCCAGCAGGGTGCAGTAGACGGCGAGTTCGTCGATGATGGTGACGATGACGGTCAGGTCATCGGTGGGTAGAACCTTGCGGCGTCGTTGCCCGAGCAACCAGCGGTAGCGGTTCGTAGCGACGGTGAGCAGGCGTCGGACCACGGACAGGGCGTGGTCGATGTCGTAGCCGACGAACGCGTCGGCGAGGTCGCGGTAGGCGCCGAGCTCGACGAGCTTGCCGTCGAACAGCACCATGCGCGTGTTGGTGGCCAAGGTCGCGGTGCAGGCGACGTTGTTGAGTAGGCCGGACTTGCCGCCGCCGGACTCTCCGCCAGCGAGCAGGTTGTGGTAGACGATGTCGAGGTAGACCGGTTCGCCGAATTCGTCGATGCCCACGAACACGGGGTCGAACATGGACAGCGATGGCCCTACCGGTACCGGTGCGTCATCCGACGCGGTCAGGGTCATGGTGTGGTTGCTCCCTCGTAGGAGGCGAGCCGGGGGTACGGGAAACCCAAGCGGAACAAAGGTTTCCCGCGCCCGGTCGAAGGTGGACAGATGAGGAAGATGGACCTGTCCTTTAGATCCAGTCGGAGATGTCCTCACCGTCGGCGCTGTTGGCCGTAGCAGTGGCCGGGGCCGGCGTAGGCGCCGGGGATGGCCGGGGTGACGGCCGAGGCGCCGGGACGGTGACGGTGTCGTCGGCTGGCACGTCGGTCAGGTCCAGACCGCCAACGGTGGCGGTAGCCGCCGGCTTCTTGGTGCGGGGGATGCCGAGGTCATCCAGGCCGGGGATCTCGTCGACCAACGGATTGGTGACCAGGTCGGTCAGCACCTCGCGGCGTTTGATGTCGACCCGCAGGTAGGCGGCGTTGGTGGTCGAGGCACGCTCGACCAGGACGGATGCCGCCCAGCAGGTGACGGCCATCTTGTCGAGCCGGGCATCGAGGTCCTTGGCGGACAGCCCGGGACGCAGGTAGATCCACACCCTTTCCCCGACGGGCGTCGGACGCGCCCAGAGGATCAGCGGGAGGGAACCGGAACGGTTCGCGACAATGAACTGGTTGAAGCACACCCGCAGCCGATGCCGCACGATGAGGCACCAGGCGACCGCGACGATGCGGCGGCGGATCGGACTCACAGCGGCCGGGACGCCTACGAGAATGAGGACGACGGCCAGGCGGACGAAGACGTTGGTGTGCGTGGCCAGAGCGACCCAGCCGTAGACGAGCCCGGTGACGAGGCTGACCTCAGTGGCCCACCACCACAGCACCCGCAGCACCGGCCAGACCAGCACGACCGCTCCGACAAGCGCGCCGATAACAGCGCCCAGGAACAGGCCCAGCAGCAGCCCCAGGATCGGGTGCATGTAGGAGGAAGCGACCGTCGTAGCCAGAACGGCCACGATCGCGAGGGTGAGGATGAACGCCAGCTTGGCGTTCC
The DNA here is from genome assembly GCF_042433955.1 of Phytohabitans kaempferiae. NCBI lineage: Bacteria > Bacillati > Actinomycetota > Actinomycetes > Micromonosporales > Micromonosporaceae > Phytohabitans > Phytohabitans kaempferiae. The sequence goes on from NZ_JBHLUH010000079.1 coordinate 32,455, forward strand.
GGACGGACGAACGGTGAACACGGCTGTCGATAACCGTGACCGTTGCGCCTTTGCCCCTGCCGCCGAACAGGCGACCAAGGTTAGACTTGGACACGAAACGTCCTCCCTCTGTACGGGATGGATGAACGGCGGGGGTCGGCCGGTGTAGGAGCCAGGACCGACCCCGCGCCACTTCACGGATCGCGATCACCACTGATGTGATCGCCAGACCAGAACCGTTGGAGTCAAACCGGTTCCAGATCTGAGATCAGCAGACCTTCAGGCCGCTGGACGGTGCGGTGTAGCCACGGACAGCGATGGCGAACACAGCACGATGTGCGACGGACTTACTTGGCCGAAGCCCCAGTCACGGCCTTCAGCTCGGTCGCGCGGTACGCGATGCCGGAACGCCCGTTGGTCGCCCACGGGATCGCCTCCCACTGGATCGGGTTGACGAGCTGTCCCACCGTCACGTTCGGCTTCTCACCCGCCGTAGTGATGGTGATGACCTCGCCACCGGTCTCGTCCAGCACGAAGACCTGAGTCGACCACATGAGCCGGCCCGTACCCTTCTCCGACCGCTGGTTACCGTTCTGGTCGTTCTTCGGCGCCGGGTCCATCGACACCGTCACCTGCTTGCCCTTGCCGTCCACGTACAACTTCACGATGTACCCCTCCTTGGGTTGAGCGCGTCCTCAGTGGGACGACTGCTCGCTATCGGCGTGCGAGTTGCTCGCCGATTCCAGGAAACACGACAGCGCGCGGCTTAACCTGCCCACAAAGGGACTACCCATGATGGGGATAGATCGTGCACAATCAAGGGGAGGCGTACGACGAGCAGAGGAAACCGATGATCTCAAAGCGGTCGGCTGTGGCGCTACCGCCCGATGTCTTGGAACGGGCGGACGTGCGCGAGGCAATCACCCGACACGACTTCGGCCAGCTCTTCGCCCTCGCTAGAAAGTGGGCAGGAATTAGCTTCTCGAAGATCGCCGAGGAATGCGATATCAAGCCGGAACGGGTCGGCACGCTAGCCCGGGGACAAGGCCGCATAACCTCATTCGAGAAGATTGCCCGTATCGCCGACGTGATGCGGATCCCGGGCTACATGCTCGGCCTCGCACCCCGCACATGGGAGGATGTTGGTATTACCCCACCAGCGGAGAGGTCCAGGAACGGAGACAGTAAAGTGCTTCGTAGGCAATTCATCAAGTCGTCCGCACTGGGCTTAGGAGCCGCTTTCGGCCTTCCTGCTCTGGACCTACCGAGGCAAGGGAGACGTCTGGGCGACGATTTCCCCACAATTCTTCGCCGACGTGCCGCTCGTCTACGTGAGCTGGACAACGTTCTCGGTGGCGGTGATACCTTCAGCCTTTACCAAGCCGAATACGAAAGCACGAAGGCCGTAATTCGCCAAGCGACCTATAGCGAATCGATTGGGCGTGATCTGCTGTCGGTCCTCTCGGAGCAGGCGCAGCAAGCCGGGTGGGCTGCTTTCGATGCTGGGCAGCACGAGCGCGCGAGGCAGCTCTACCAGGCGAGCCACTCCGCTGCGGTCGATGCTGGTGACGCCGACCTCGCCGGAAACGCTCTTGCGTTCCTTGCCTACGAGTCCATCGGCAAAGATCCCTCGGCCGCTGTCGAGCTGGCTACGGCGTCGTGCAACTCGCACAGCGCACCGGCTGGGACGGTAGGCGCGCTACTCCACGAGCGTCGGGCCTGGGCACACGCCACCGCTGGCAACGTCCGCGAGACTGAACGAGCACTGGAGATGGCCGAAGCGGCATTGGCCACCAGCGACCAGCAGCCGACTCCTGACTGGTCCGCTTGGGTCGATCGGATCGAGTTGCAGATCATGACGGGGCGTTGTTGGACCGAGCTGAAGCGTCCGCTGCGGGCCGTTCCTGTCCTCAGCGCAGCACTCGCGCAGTTCAGCGATACCCACGCCCGGGACAAGGCGCTCTACTCGTGCTGGCTCGCCGATGCCTACCTAACCGCGGGCGAAGTCGAAGAGGCGGCCGCAACGGCTATCCGCGTGCTCGACCTGGCGACTGGAGTTGCCTCTGTACGTCCCCGCCAGCAGATCGCGAGTGTGATCGCACAGCTCGAAGGACACAAGGGAGTGTCGGCAGCGACGGAGGCGCTGGAGAAAGCACGGGCCTACGACGCTCCGTTGCCCGCTTCCGGCATGACTGACTTCCGTATCCAGCCGAGATAGTCGACCGATCCAGCGACGATCGGCACCGCTGAAATCTCGGGTTTGTCCCACGAGTGATTCTCCCTGAGCAGCTGCTCCAGCTCGGAGAACCGCGACGCGTGCGTCTGAAGAGTGAGCCGCCACTCCTCACCGGTACCGAACTCGTCCAGGTGCCAAAACGCGGAGACGATAGGCCCAACGATCTGAGCACCTGCCGCGAACCGTCCTTCGACGGCCAGCTTCGCCAATGATTCCGCCTCCTCCCGGGTCTCAGTCGCGGTTGCGACGAGGAGGAACTCGTACCGCTCGGTCGTTGGGTCTGACGTCGTCTGAGTCACGGGTCCATTGTCTCAGGCGTAGCGATCGCACCGGAGATCAGACGGACCCCGGGTTGCTGGGGTCCCTCGCCAGTGGCCTCAGAGGCGGCCGGCTGCCGGCGATGCTGTGAGAACTTTCTGTACGTCTTCAAGGCGGCCCGAAACGGGCCGCTCGCGCCGCCGCCTGGGCGCGCGCCCGCCGCTGCCGCTGGCGCTCTGCGGCGGACACGCCTAACGCCCGTCGGCTGGCGCGAAATGCAAAGACCCTCGGGGCCGCCGAAGAACGACAGAGCCGGGGGATTGTGAGTTGGTGGTGGGCCGACAGCCGGCCGGCGAGCTGGCGCGCGGCGTAGGCGCCGCGCGTGCACCGTCGGCGGGGGTCGCGCGCCGTGGCGCTCAGGCTTACTGCGCCTCCGGCGGGGGCGCTCCGGCTCCGGGATGCCGGAGGACCGTGGGGGCGGGTCGCGGTCCGTGGGTGGGCGCTCAGCCATCCCGTCTGCCGTCGACCCGGGCAAGCCGAGCAGACCACCGCCCGGGGCGCCAGCCGCCGTCCGACTGTCAAGGATCGCTTGACATGGCGCCCCGGGCGGCGGCCCGCTCCACCAAACGTGCGGGTCGACGGCAGACGGGATCGCTAACCAATTCCTTTGACCGGAAAGCGGATACTACTTGCCTGTTTCCGTCGCCTCAGACTCCGGATATTTATAAAGCGAGCCAACACCGGCAGCCATCAAGAGAACCGAAAACAGAGCGATGAGAGCGCCTATCGCAATAGTCCACCAGCGTCCCAGCGCCCATCCGCCTGCAAATGCGCCACTACCGACAAGCGCCACCACCACCATAGTCGCCACCGCAGATCCGTCAACCTTTCGGTTAAGTCGCCGCCGCTCAGCCTCAACGAGTCTATCTAGTATCTCTCTTATAAGTGGTTGTAGATGAGCCCTATCTTCTTCCGAAAGGGAGGAGCCTATGTTCTGATAAGCTTCAAGCTTATGACGTAAGCGTCCAGTTCGCGGCACTGTTGCAGCTCGTCCAAGTAAGCCCAACAGCGGCACTGCGATAACCTGAAGTAATGGAATCCAGCGATCCACAATTTATCACCAATCGAAGCTGACCAGCGTGTGTCGAGACATTGTGGAGAATAACCGTCATGCCTCCCAGATCAAGTATCATGGGGCACGCCACCGTGTCACATTTCCGACGTCATGCAGTACGCCGTGATGGCACATGCCCCGATGCAGGGCCGTCTCCGGGCCGTCTGGGCCGTCATCGGGCCGTCTGATGCTGACCAACATTGACCAACGACAACCATTGATGCCAAGAGAAACGCCAGGTCAGCGGCCCGCCGACGAGGGCGGACAGGGAAGCGACGGACGAGTCGGCCTGTACGCCGGATTCTGTCCCGGCGACACGCGTCGCCGGTGGCGGCCATCCATCTCGGCCTACCGTTGCCGGCAGGCTCCAGCGGCCTACCCGCAGGCATCGGACGGGCCGCCCTCAAACGCCTGCGCGAGCCGCCGCCTCGCGGTGGCGGCTCTTCTTGGCCTTGCTCCGGGTGGGGTTTACCAAGCCGCTCCGGTCACCCGGAACGCTGGTGGGCTCTTACCCCACCGTTTCACCCTTACCGCGCCGAAGCGCGGCGGTTTGTTTTCTGTGGCACTGTCCCGCGGGTCACCCCGGGTTGCCGTTAGCAACCACCCTGCCCTGTGGAGTCCGGACGTTCCTCGGCAGCTCCTCGAAAGAAGCTGACGCGACCGCCCGGCCGACTCGTCCGTCGCGCCCTCAATCGTACTAGCCTCAGCGGGGATGGATCTCCCAGGAACGGTGCTGCTCGCCGTGGCGGGGTTAGCCGCGGGGGCGGTCAACGCGATCGCGGGCGGCGGCTCGCTCATCACCTTCCCCGCCCTCATCGCGGCAGGGCTCGCGCCCATACCGGCGAACGTGACGAACTCCGTCGCGGTCAGCCCCGGGTACATCGGCAGCGTGGTGGGCAGCCGCGCCGACATTCCGCGGGAACGCGTACGCGCGCTCGTGCCGATCGCCGCGCTGGGCGGCTTCGCGGGATGCCTGCTGCTGCTCGCCACGCCGGCGCGCGCGTTCGAACTCGTGGTGCCGTTCCTCGTCCTGGCCGCGGCGGCGGTACTCGCCTTCCAGGACCGGCTGCGACGCCTCGTCGGCCACCCGCGCACCATGTCCCCCGCGCGTAACAGGATCGGGCTGTACGCGCTCGTGGCCGCCGGCGGCGTGTACGGCGGCTACTTCGGCGCGGCGCTCGGTGTGATGCTCGTCGCCGGGCTGGCGCTCCTCCTCGACGAGCGGCTGGCCCGGGTCAACGCGCTCAAGAACGTACTCTCCGGCGTCGTGGGCGTGGTCACCGTCGTCGCGTACGCCGCCCTCGGCCCGGTCGACTGGGCCGGCGTCGCGGTGATCGCGCCGGCCACCCTGCTCGGTGGGTACGCGGGCGCCCACCTCGCCCGCCACCTCCCCAGTGCCGTGCTCAAGGCGACCATCGTGACGGCGGGCACGGCGGTGGGGCTGTCGCTGCTCGTACGTGCGTTCAGCTAGCCAGGTGCGCGGTCTCGTTCACCATCCGGACCGCCACACCGCCGTCGGTCCACATGTCCACGATGGACAGGCCGGCCGGGTCGAGGTAGAGCCGGTGCAGGAACGCGTCACCGGCGGCGAGCGCGTCGCGCAGCAGGATCTTCAGCGGCGACACGTGCGAGACCACGACGACGGTGCTCTCCGGGTACCCCTTGTGGATGGTCGCCACCACGCGCCGGACCCGGGTCGCCACGGCGCGGAACGACTCCCCGCCCGGCGGTGCCTCCTCAGTGGACCCGAGCCAGGCGTCCATCTCCTCCGGCCACTGCGCGCGGACCTCGGTGAAGGTCCTCCCCTCCCACTCGCCGAAGTCGCACTCGACGAGGTCGGGCTCCACCTCGACCGGCGTGCCGCCGAGCGCGGTGGCGATGACCTCCGCGGTGCGCGTACACCGGACCAGGGGCGAGGTGACCACGGCGGAGATGGCGGGCGCGAGCGACTTGACCCGGGCGGCGGTCGCCCGTGCCTGCGCCAGCCCCTCCTCGGAGAGCGGCACGTCGCCTCGGCCGGAGTAGCGGCGCTGCGCGGTGAGCGCGGTGGCGCCGTGGCGTACGAGCAGCAGGCGCGTGGGCGTCGTGACCGGCGGCTCCCACGAAGGGCGGGCGCTACCCGCGGCCGGCTCCGCGGGCTCGCCTTTTCCCGCGACCACTCCCCCGCCCCGCGCGGCGGCCGCGCGCGCACCGACGGCGCGGGTGATGCCGGCCGCCTCGTCCATCGCCTTGTTGGCGAGCGCGTCGGCGTGCTTGTTGCGCTCGCGCGGTATCCACACGAAGGTGACCCGGTCGAAGCGGCGCACGAGTGCGGCCGCCTGCGCGGCGAGCGGGCGCAGCCCCGGATTCTTGATCTGCCACCGGCCGGACATCTGCTCCACCACGAGCTTGGAGTCCATCCGCACCTCGGCCTCGGACGCGCCCAACTCCACCGCGGCGCGCAGGCCGGCGAGCAGTCCCGAGTACTCGGCGACGTTGTTGGTGGCGATGCCGAGCGCGTCGGCACGCTCGGCCAGCACCTCGCCGGAGTTGGCCTCGCGCACCACCGCGCCGTAGCCGGCCGGGCCGGGGTTACCACGGGCGCCGCCGTCGGCTTCGACGATCACGCGCAGCGGTGTCACAGTGCCTCCAGGTTCGCTCGCTCGTGCGGCGCCAAAGACGACGTCTTCCCTCGCAGCCCCGAAAGACCACCCCACGAAAACGCTCCGCTGCGCTCCACGTTTCCGCAGGGACCCCGGACCCCGACTCCGTCGGCGGGACCACTCAGTCCAGACGCCGCCGCGCCAACTCGCTCGCTCACTGTGTCTCCTGGTTCGCTCGCTCGTGCGGCGCCGAAGGCGACGTCTTCCCTCGCAGTCCCGAAACCCCGACTTCGTCGGCGGGACCACTCAGTCCAGACGCCGCCGCGCCAACTCGCTCGCTCACAGCGCCTCCAGGTTCGCTCGCTCGTGCGGCGCCAAAGGCGACGTCTTCCCTCACAGGCCGGACTCCGCGGTGCGGACCATGATGCGGCGGCACTCCTCGCAGCGCACCACCTCGTCGGAGGGCGCGGCCTTGATGCGGGCGCGCTCGCTGCCGGCCAGGTCGAGCCGGCAGCCGCCACAGCGGCCGCCCTTGAGCAGTGCGGCGCCGAGGCCGCCGGACGCCTCCCGGATCTTGTCGTAGAGCGCGATCAGGTCGGGCGGCAGGTCGCTGACGAGCGGCTGCCGCGCGGAGGTGCGGAACTCCTCCTCCTTGGCGATCTCGGCGAGCGCCTGGTCGCGCCGCGCCTCGGTCGCCTCGCGCGCCTCCCGGCCACTCGCCTGCCGGGCGAGCAGCTCGTCGAGCGTGGCCTGCGCGGTCTCCCGCTGCTCCATCAGCTCCAGCTCGCTGTCTTCCAGCTCGGTCTGCCGGCGGGACAGCGACACCAGCTCGTGCTGGAGCGCCTCCAACTCCCGCGCCGGGCCGCGCCCGCTGTCGAGCCGCGTCTGGTCCTTGTCCTTGCGGGCGCGTACCTGCTCCACGTCGCGCTCGATCCGCGCGATGTCGCGGTCGAGGTCGTCGACGGCGACCTGGGCCCGTACGCGCTCGTCCTCCAGCGCGGACAGCTGCCGGGCGAAGGTCTCCAGCTCGGCCAGCTCCGGCAGCGTCCGGCGCCGGTGGGCAAGCTGGGCCAGCGCGGTGTCGATCGCCTGTAGGTCGAGCAGGCGACGCTGGGCTTCCGGGTCTGCCTTCACGAGCGGGGCTCCTTCAACGAGTCGTGCACGGTCCAGGGGTCGGTGTCGAGGTCGGAGACGACCACCTCGACACCGGAGGCGTCGCGCAGGTGGGCCGCGAGGTCGTCGAGCCACGGCCGCTCGGTCGCCCAGTGCGCGGCGTCGAGCAGCGCCGGACCGCCGCCGGCGATGTGCTCGCTGACCGGATGGTGGCGAAGGTCGGCGGTCAGGTACGCGTCGACGCCCGCGGCGGTGGCGTCGGCGAGGAACGAGTCGCCCGCGCCGCCGCAGACGGCCACGGTGGAGATCACGCGATCGGGCCGCCCCGCCGCGCGTACCCCCCAAGCGGTGAGCGGAAGGGTGAGGGCCGCGTGGTGGGTGAACTCGGCGAGCGTCATGGGCGCCGGAAGGCGCCCGATACGGCCGGTGCCGCGGCCGTCGCCGTCGGTGTGATCGCCCGCGCCGGACGGCCGGAGCGGGCGCAGGTCGCGCAGGCCAAGCCGGGCGGCGAGCGCGTCGGAGACACCCGGGTTGGCGACGTCGGCGTTGGTGTGCGCGACGAAGAGGGCGATGTCGCCCTTGATGAGCTGGTGGACGATCCGTCCTTTGTACGTCGTCGGCGCCACCGACGACACCCCACGCAGCAGCAGCGGATGGTGCGCCACGATCAGGTCGGCGCCCACCTGGCGCGCCTCGGCGACCGTCTCCGGCACGCAGTCGACGACACACAGGACCCGGCGCACGGGCGCCTCCGGCTCGCCGAGCACCAACCCCACCCGATCCCACGACTCGGCCCACGACGGCGGATAGCGCTGGTCGAGGGTCGCCACCACGTCGGCGACGGTGGGCGTGGTCGTCACGCGGAACTCCGCGTGGCTTGCGCGGAGCGCGGCGTGGCGGTTTCGTGGGGTGCACTCACGGCGGCGAGGCTACCAGCGCGGAGACCGCCATCTCATGGTCCTCTCACACCGCCGCGCGCCGTGTCCCTGGCGCGGGTCAGCCCCGCTTGGCCTCGACCCGCGTGTGCAGCGCCTCCAGCGCCATCCCCCACGGGAACGAGTCGCGGTGGCGCTCGCCCGTGCCCGGCGGATGCAGCGGGAAGACGTCGTCGCCGAAAACCACCGTGACCCCCCACCCCCGCAGCCGGTCCAGGCTTTCCCGGAACGCGGGATGCAGGCCCATCGCCCAGTTGGTGTACGGCATCACGACGATCGGCAGGCCCTTGCCGTGCGCCTCCACCACCAGGCCGAGGGCGAGCGTGTCGGCGATGCCGCAGGCCCACTTGTTGACCGTGTTGACCGTGGCGGGCGCGACGATGATCGCGTCCGGGGCGGGCAGCACGTCCGGGTCACCGGGGTTCTTGTAGAGGGTGCGCACCGGATGGCCGGTCTGCACGGAGAGCGCGGGCACGTCGACGAACTTGCGCCCGTCGGGCGTGACCACCACGCACACGTCCCATCCCTCGCGCTGGGCCAGCGTCACCAGTCGCCCCACGTCGCGCGCGACCGGCGAGCCGCACGCGATGATGTAGAGGACGCCGCGGTTCACGCGGTCGCCTCGCGGGCTCGGGGCCGCCGCTCGTTACGCTCGCCCACGCGTCATACTCCAACCCCCATGTGCTCGGCGAGCTCCGCGACCGGGGTCGGCGGTGCCCCCTTGGTGCGGCGGAGCACGTCGGAGAGCACCTCGTGTGCGATCGGCCGGCAGCGGATCTCCGATGGGGCGAGGCGGTCGCCCTCCAGAAGCATCTCACTGGCCCGCTCGACATCACCGATCTGCGTGTATCCGCGGGCTATGTCGATGAAGTGGTGTGCCCGCCGCTCGGGCAGCAGCGCGGCGAACGCGTCACCGTCGATCTGCTCGTGCGTGTCGACCGCGACCCGCCCCTCGCCCAACTCGACCGCGGCGGCGGCGCGGTGCAGCAGCACGTTGGTGGGGCCGAACGAGGTCCAGAAGTGGTTTTGGTCGCCGCCCAGCTCGTGGGCCGCTTCCTCGGCGGCGGTGAACAGGTCGCGGACGGTCGCGCTGTCGCCGATCCGCGCCGCCGCCATCGCACCGTTGAGCAGCAACATGCCGTAGACCGAGAGCCGCTCGGGCGTGGCCTCGTTGCCCTCGCCGGGCGCGAGCCGGTTGGCGATGTTGACGTTGACCTCGAGCGCGGGGCGGGCCCGGCCGAGGGCGAGCAGGGCGCTGCCGACGCGGTAGCTGGCGATGCCGGCGAGCAGCTGGTCGCCGGCCCGCTGGGAGACCGCGATCGAGCGGTCGGCGGCGAGCCAGCACAGCTCGTGCTCGCCCAGCTTGCGCAGCGTGGACGAGGCGATCTGGTAGATCTGCCCGAGCAGGTGGGCGGCCTCGGTGGCCTGGTCACCCTCGGAGTACGCGGTGTCCGCCGCCTGCCCGTCGCGCAGCAGCTTGGGCAGCGCACGGGCCAGCACACCGTACTTGGCGTGCTGGTAGGTGAGCCACGCATGGCTCACCGCCTTGCGCATCTCCGTCAGCGGCAGTGCCTGTGTGGGGGCGAAGAAGAACGCGCTGATCTGGTCGTAGCGCTCCAGGGCGGCACGGATCTCCTCCACCTCGACCTGGTCGATGCAGTTAACGCTGTCGATGCGACGCTCGGGCTCCTTGCCGAGGAGCAGTTGGACGTCGACCTGTAGTACGTCGGCGATCTCGTAGACCACCGAGAACTTGTCGAGCCGGCGCACGCCCCGCTCGACCTTGTCGACCCAGCTCTTCGACTTGCCCAGCCGGTCGGCGAAGACCTGCTGCGACATCTTGCGGCGCCCGCGCCAGTACGCGACGCGGCGCCCGATGGGCAGCTCATCCACGTCGTACCTCCCCTTGCCTCGCCGGCGACCGGGCCGGTTGGGCGGTGCGGTCGTTTCGTCACTCATCCGGGCCTGATCGCACACGCTGTGCGCTGGCGCGTCGACCCTCGCTCGTAGTTTCAGATGCAAGTTGCAAGCGGCTCTGTCAATCGCAACGACCGCGTGTCGTGCTGGTGACGGCGCTTGGCGACTGATATGACGCCAGCCGCTGACGTGGGAGGTTTTCTGACCATGCGGTGGAGTCCTCGACCACCATTCATACGATCTGGGGTGTTCGAACGCTCCCGGCTACGCCACGCGGCACTGCGCTACGCGGAGCACGGCTGGGACCTTACACCCGGTGCGTGCCTCGCGGGGAGCAGGTTCGACTGCGCCCGCCCCGGCTGCCCCACCGTCGGCTGCCACCCCGCGCTTGAGCACTGGGAGCAGGCCGCCACCTGCGACACCGCACAGGTCGCGAAGTGGTGGCGTCGTACGCCACACGCGGTGCTGCTGCCGACCGGACGCGCCTTCGACGTGCTGGAGGTGCCCGCCCACCTCGGCCTGCGCGTGCTCGGCGCGGCGCGGCTGCACGCCAGCGTGCTCGGCCCTGGCCGTGGCCAGGTGCGCGGGCCGGTGGCGGTGACCCCGACCGGACGCTGGATGTTTCTGGTGCGCCCGGGCGATCCGCTCCGCCCCGAGCTGGACGAAAGCCTCGACGTGGTGCGGCACGGTGGCGGCTCGTGGATCCCGGCGCCGCCGACCCGCCTGCCCGAGGGGGTGGTGCGCTGGTCGGTGTCGCCGGAGGAGACCCGCTGGCGCCTGCCCGACTCGTATGCCGTGCAGGGCATGCTCGTGGACGCCGTGGGGGCCGCGACCCGTGGGGCGCAGCTGCCCCGGCAAACGTCCACCTTGCGCCGCGCGGCATAGCAGCCAAGGTAACCGCGCCCACCGAGCGGGTCGAGACCCCGGCGGGTGACGCGATGGCGGATCTTTTGCCACCTCCGTACGCACGGCGGCCGGCAGAGATCCGCCACTTGGCTTAGGCCCGGGGCCGCTGCCTGCCGCGCCACCGGCGGCCGCCGCCCGGCCGGAGTCTGCTCCGCGGCCGGGACGTCACTCGCCGAAGAGCTTCATCGGGGCGTACCGGCGCTGCGGGAAGATCTTCCCCACCTGCGCGTCGGTGAGCCCGAACTGGGCCTGCGCCACCGAGCCGTACACGTCGAAGAGGTTGTTGAACTCCGGCACGTCGCCGCTGTCGAGCGTGCGCAGCCCTTCCCACCGGCCGATCAGCGAGCCGTTGAGGCGGCGGCCGGAGAGCAGCATCACCACGCCGCCGTGGCCGTGCTCGCTGCCGGTGCCGCTCTCGGCGACCCGGCGGCCGAACTCGCTCGACACCAGCACGGTGACGTCGGCGGCGGCCGGGCCCAGGTCGGTGAAGAACGCGGCCATCCCCCGGGCCAGCTCGCCCAGCCGCGCGTGCAGGTAGCCGCCGTCGGCGGTGCCCTGGTCTTCGTGCGTGTCCCAGCCGCCCATCGCGATCGCGGCGACGCGCACGTCGGTGCCGCCCTTGACCAGCTGGGCGACCTGGCGGAAGGCCAGCCCGATCCCGTCGTTCTCGGCGCCGCCCGCCGGCCGGTACCCCTGTGCGCTCATGCCCTGCACCGTGCGGAGCGCGGTGAGCGCGGTGCCGACCGAGTCCTGCACGGGATGGTTGATGTCCTTGTAGAGCGCGCCGATCGCGGCGAGCGTGGGGTCCTTGAAGCGGGCCTCGCCGTTGAGCGCCAGACCGTCCACGCTGTGCAGTGCGAGCGCCCCGTTGGTGCCGACCAGCGAACGCGGGAGCGTGGCGCCGACACCGATCCCGCGAAAGGCCGTACCGGGGCCGAGTTCGTCGACCAGGCGGTCCAGCCAGCCCCGCCCGCCCGCCTCGCGCGGCAGGCCGCCGAGGTCACACATGTCCACCGCCTGGAAGTGGCTGCGGGACAGGCGCGGGTCGGAGACGCCGGGGACGAAGCCGAGCTGGCCGTCCTTGAGGTATCGCGCGAGCGGCGCGAACGCGCTGTTGAGCCGGAACGAGCGGTCGACCGCCAGCGCCGTGCGCTCGGTCATCAGCAGGTTGGGGCGGACCTCGTCGAGCAGCGGCTCGTCGGTGGGCGCGACCACGCTCAGCCCGTCGAGCCCGCCGTGCAGGAAGACGTGTACGAGCGTGCCCTTCGCCGACGCCGCGTACGCCGACCGGCCGCCCAGCGCCTGGCTGGTGGCGATGGCGGTGACGGTCGCGGCAGTGCCGGCCAGGAACGAGCGCCGGCTGATCTCGGGATGCCAGGGAGCCATGCGCCCTACCTCAGCAGGTGTTGGGGGGAGGCGAGGATCGTGCGGGCGACGGCCAGCACCGCGCCGTTGAGCGTCGCGTCGACCGCCGCGCCGGACGCGAGCCCGGTCACGCCCGTGATGGCGTCAAGCTCGCGGCGGGACAGCGGCTGGTGCACCAGGCGCTGCGCGAGGGCGGCGACGTAGTCGAAGGCCGTGCGCGGCGGGTTGGCGCCGACGAGTTGCTCGGGCCGCTGGTACGTGAACATGGGGCGGCTGCCGCCGATCGCGTCGGCCGCCTCGTTCCAGCCGCCGACCATCCCGCCGGCCGACGCCCACGCCACGAAGACGTCCGGGTAGCCGGTCGGGCCGGGCGCCCCGGCCGGGAAGTGGCCCAGCTCCTGAAGGCGCGCCTGGAGCTGGCGCAGCCCTTCGGCGAACGGTGTGCGGCCGCCGCTGACGGCCCGGTAGCTCGCCGGTGTCTCCGGGGAGACGCCGAGCGTGCGGTAGGTGGCGACCACGTACTCCAACGGCCGGCGCACCTTCTGCCCCACCGCCGCCCAGAACTCCGACGAGCTGAGCAGCTCCAGCAGCAGCGGCCGCACCGCGCCCCGGTTGACCGTGTAGCTGCGGGCGAGCCGCTCGACCAGGGCCGGCGGCGGCGTGTCCGAGACGAAGCGGACGGCCAGGCGCGTGGCGATGTGCCGGGCCGTGGCGGGATGGTTGGCGAGGTACCGGAAGTACTCCTCGCTGGCCTGCTCGCCCCCCGCCGCCGTGGTGTTGGGGTGGCTGAACCCCATGACTTTCACCGGCCCCACGTAGTGCTTGTCGGCCCGGTACACGTACTGGTCGTCCTTGACCGCGCGGCCGGTCTGGAGCAGCGCCGCCTGGCGTACATCGCGCTCGGTGTAGCCGCCGTCGACGCCGACCGAGTACAGCTCCAGGTTTTCCCGCGCGAGGTTGTCGGTCACGTCGTCCCTTGTGGACGCCGACTGGTCGAGGAAGGTCAGCAGCGCGGGGTGGCGGTTGGCGGCCACCAGCATGTCGGGGTAGTTGTCCAGCGCGTACCGCCGGATCACGTCGCGGTCGAACGAGGCCCGCAGCACCGTCGAGCCCTCGTGGAAGGCGGGTACGTGCAGGAAGTCGTTCCAGAAGTCGACCATCACCTCGAAGACCTGGCGGTCGGACCAGATCTGCCGGGCGATGGTGGCCTGCACCATCTCCTCGTCGGCCCGGATCCCCTTGGCCTCCAGGTCTTCCCGGGCGGCACGCAGGTCGGCGATGCTCATGCCCAGCGTGGTCAGCTCGCCGAGCTTCGCCTCGGCCGGCGTGAGCGGGATCCGCTCCGGGTCGAGCTGCTGCGCGATCCAGTCGTCGACCCCGATCCGCGTGACCTCCGCCATCACCTTCTGCGTGGGGCCGAACGTGAGCCGGCTGACGAGGTGCCGCACCGGCTCCTTGGCCAGCACGGTCGACAGGTTGACCTTCGTCGCCTGGGCCGCGATCGCGGGGCTGGAGAAGCGCCGGCCGCCGGCCGGGATGTTGCCGCGCAGCGCGTCGCCGGCCGCCGAGGCCATGTACGACTCGTTCTGCTCGGTGTACGTGCGCACCGTGCTCGGCTGCTGCCCGCCGGGGCGGTTGGGATTGCCGTCGGTGGCGGCGTCGGCGGCCGGGTCGTAGTCGGAGCGGCCCAGCGCCCAGTCGACCACCTCCTGACCGCTCGGCGTGGCGGCGAACGCGGTGCCGCCGGTGAGCGCGGCCAGCCCGCTGATGCCGAGAATCGCCTTGCGCCGAGCCACCCCCGGCGCACGCCGCCGCGGTGGCTTGGCCGCCTTCGCCACCGGTGCCGGCTTCTTCTCCGGCTCCGGCGGCTGCCGCTTCGGATGCTCCGAGGCGCGGTGGCGCGGTGGCGGCGGCACGTACGGCCGGTAGTGGTGCGAGTGCGGCTTCTGCTGCACCGCCGGCTCGGCGTGCTGCGCGTGGCGAGGCACACTCCGATCGACCATGCGGCAGTCCCGTTTCTCCCCAAACTCCGGCGGGCTTCTCTCGACCTCCGGTAGTGGTGCGCGGCGCGAGGGCATTGGGGCGCCGTGCTGTCCAGGTTGAGAAAAGTCCAGTGATACGGGACGGTAGTTAACGTTCTGGGCCGGCTCAAGGGAAGCAGGCCCGAGAGAGGGCTCGCTTAAGCCCGCGCTGCACCGGCTCGGGATGGCCCAGCTCCGGGATTCCCGGGGCGGAGCAGCGCAAACCGATCCGGAGGACGACACGTTCATGGATCCGCCGCGGATGACCGGCTCAACCAGAATTAAGGACCCGCTAAGAGTGTCACGGTGGACGCGCGTGAACTTTGCCTTCCGAGGGTAAGTGCGCCGTCATGCTCAGCAGCGACGAACGGCGCCGACTCGACGAGATGGCGCAGCACCTGCGTACCACGGATCCGGATTTCGTCGTCCGCATGGGCGACCGTGTGCGGCCCCGCTGGGGTCGTGCGCTGTTCGCGGCGAGTGCCCTGCTCTGGGCCACGGTGCCGGCTCTCGCGTTCATCGGCGGCTGGGTCGCCGGGATGGTCTCCGCGGTGGTGCTCGCCGTCGCCGGCCTCCTGGTGCTCAAGGCCCGGCGCTGGTAAAAGCCCTTACTCGACGGGTACGCGGCTCGCGGCCACCAGCGCGGCGGGCCGCTCCCGGATCGGCCCGGTCCACTGCGCGAGCGTGCGCTCGGCGAAGGTGACGCCGGTGCGCACCACCTCGTCGAGCGGGTCGAGCAGGTGCACCGCGTCCGGCCGCTCCCGGCCGGCACCGACCCGCGCCCGCAGCCCTTGGCGAGCCAGCCCGAGCAGCGCCTCCGCGGTCGCGCCGACCGACCGGTCGCCCACCATCGCGTCGAGCCCCTTGACCGCCACGTCCTCGGACGCCTGCACGAGATCGGCGGCCGAGACGCCGTCGAGCAGCGCCAGCGCCGCCCGCCGCGCCGGCCCGTCGTAGGCCAGCCCCACGCAGAACGCCGGCGCCGCCGCCAGCGCCTCCCACGGCAGCCCGTCGAACGCCCGCATCTCGAGCGTGTGCCGCGCCCGCACCTGCGGCCACACCTGGGAGAGGTGCGCGCGCCAGTCGTCCGGCCCCGGCGCGGTGCCGTCGCCGAAGCCGTGCGCCACCAGCTCCCGGAACGGCCGCCGCGGCGCCGGCACGTAGCCGGCGCTGGAGCTCCGGTAGATCATCGGCAGCGCGCCGGCCCACTCGACCACGTCGGCGACCGACACGTCCGGCCCCGCCGCGAAGCCCAGCACGCCGCAGCGGCTCGGATCGACGTATCCCCACATCTGCATCCGTCGGGACAGCACGCCGGTCGGCCGCCCCTCCTCGATCGGCGAATTGACGAACAGCGCGGCCGCGATCGGGGCCACCTTCACCAGCAGCGCCAGCTTCTCCCGGAAGTCCTCCGGCGACAGATAGTCCACTGTGGTCTGTGTGGAGAGGGTCAGCCCCATCACGCTCTCGGCGTGCGCGGCCGCCGGGCCGAGGTCGCGGAAGTATCGCCGCATGATGTCGATCCGCGGCTTGGGCGCCCACGGGATCCGCTCCGGCGGCGTGAACGGCACCAGCCCGCCGGGCAGCAGGGCAAGACCCCCGCGCGCGGCCAGACCGGCGATCGCCCGCAGATCGCGACGAGCGGTCGCGACCAGTGCACTCAGCGACTGGTACGGCGGCGAGGAGTACTCGATCGCGCCGCCCAGCTCGAGCGACAGCTGCGCCCCGTGCGCCAGCCCGGCGCCGACCAGCGCGCCGCCCTCGGTGACCGGCTCGGCGCCCAACTCCCGCACGGCGCGCTCGAACAGGAGCCGCGACCCGCGCGGCCCCTCGTAGGGCGCGCTCAGCCCGGTGGTCTCGTCGACGAGGCCACACTCGACCTCGATCCCGATCCGCTCCTCCGCAGCGGGGACGAAGAGCTGAGCCAGGTCCACCATCGCCTCCCCAGAGCCGCGCGGTAACGACCTGTGACTACAGGACCACGCGGAGGCGCGATGGGGCAAGGCTTGACTTACGCCTGAGTATCTATCCAAGGCCAGAGAGGTGGAGGTATCGCACTCCAGCGAAACCGCCGGACGAGGACTGTAAGGCGTGGAACCTTTCCACTGAAAGGGCCGGCGCCGTCAAATTCCCATCGCGTGGCGAATCAGAGCCACAATGACATCTGGGTGCAGATACGTAGCTACGACCTCGACCACCTTGGCCACTGTGAGCACTCACCTTGTCTAATCAATTCAACGCCGAGTGCGGCCACCTGATGGCTTGGCCGCGCCACCATACCTCGTGGCGGCGCTCACCGTAGCAGACGATCCACCGACGCGCTGCCCTTGCCAACCACGCGGGTGGCGACCCTGGACCAATAGATGATCTAGCCGATGAAGTACTGGTCGCCAGCCGACTGATGGACATTCTGAGAATGCGTCACCGTCATAATTGTCGTTCCCTTGGAATCCGTTTTCTGCGGCGATTCGACGACCTTCCGCTCATCACTCGAAGGCTTTGCCAAATTGCGCGCGAGGGCGACGAGTTCGGCACTCGGGCGCACCTGGTTCGTTTCCCACATAAGCGCCACCGTCCGCGACATGAATGACGGGATGAGCGCCTGTTGACCACTACCGGCGAGCCCGCGCACCGCGAGTGCGATCCCCCGGTCGGTCGGCTCCTCCTCGACGAGATCAGCAGCTCGGCTCGCCACCTCGGCGTACGCACCCGCCCGCAGCAACAGGGCGAGCAGCTCGTACGTGACGTCCAGCCGCTCGCGCCGCAGCCGGTACCGGCGACTCTCCGCCCATTGACCGGTGACATTGGCCAGCGCCTCGCCACGCCACAGTCGAAGGGCGCGCTCGAAAGCCTCGATCGCCGGGGAATGATCGGATTGCCGGGAGAGCATGCGGGCGCTCGACGAAAGATCGACAAACCGCCGGTGGTCGACGATGCCCGGGTTGACGTCGAGCCGGTAGCCGTCGAGCCGCCGGTTGCCGACCCATTCCCGGCCGCCTCCGGCGCGCTCGATCACCCGGCGCACCGCGCGCACATAGCTGCCGACCGTCTCCTCCGCCTTCGCTGGCGGATCATCGCCCCAAAGGTGATCCACAAGCATGGTTACCGGCATCACGCGCCCGGCGTTGAACGCCAATATCGCGAGGACGGCCCGCTCGGCCGCGCGTTCGAGCGGGAAGATCACGCCGCCGGATTCGATCTCCACGTCGCCCAGGAGCCGGATGTCCATTGTCGAAGTGTGGCACGAGAATTTTTCACGGCTTCCACCTGCGCATTTCGTGATCACGTCCGGATACGCGTCCGGGCCGGTGCACGGTTTCCGTCCGGCGGCCGGGCGCACCGTCTCCGCCATGCGATGGTTGGAATTTCCTGTGGGCCGGGACGCCGCGCCATGGCGTACGGTCGCGACCGAACGGACGGTGCTGGCGGCGGTCCACACGATGGCGAGCGCCGGGCACGTACTCGACGCGGTGGAGCTACTCGAACAGGACAGCCGCATCCAGGTGGTCTTCACGCACGCGCCGGACCTGTTCAGCGGCGGCGTACGCGAGCACCTGCGGGCGGCCGGTGCCGTCGAGATCCCCTGGGAGCAGGCCGTACACACGGCCTTCGACCTGGTGGTCGCCGCGGACAGCGCTGGCGTGCACCGCCTGCGGGGGCCGTGGCTGGCAATCGCCCACGGGGTGATGAACAACAAGCTCGCCCCGCCCGCGCTCGGCGGTCCCGCCACCGAGCTGGTCACCGGCCTCGGCTCGCCCTGGCTGACCTGGTACGGCCGCCTGCTGCCGGCCGTACTCGCGGTGTCGCATCGGGAGGTGCTGCCGGTACTGGCGCACCAGTGCCCCCAGGCGCTCCCGGTCGCGGCGGTCGTCGGTGACCTGTGCCTGGACCGGCTGTCGCAGAGCCGCCCACACCAGGCGGCGTACCGGCGAGCCCTGGGCGTCGACGACGGACGCCGGCTCGTCGCGATCAGCTCGACCTGGGGTCCACGGTCGCTGTTGGGCCGTTCGCCGACGGCCCTCTTCGACCTGATCGCCGATCTGCCGGCGGATGGCTTCGCGGTGGCAATGGCGATACATCCGGCGGCTTGGCATGGCCACGGCCGCCGGCAGATGCTCGCCTGGCTCGCCAGCCAGCGGCGGGCCGGGCTACGGCTCGTCGACCCGGCGAGTTGGCGCGGGTTGGTCGCCGCCGCGGACGTGGTGATCGGCGATCACGGCTCGGCGACCATCTACGCCGCCGCGGCGGGCGTGCCGGTGCTCCGCGCTGGGCCGCTCCCGCCGGACACCGCGCCGGGCTCGCCCGCGCAGGCGCTCGCCACGATCGCGCCGGCGGTACGGCCGGACCGGCCGCTCGCGGCGCAGTTGCGCGAGGCGGTCGGTGGCTTCGACCCGAGCCGGTACGCGACGGTGGCCGCCGGGGTCACCTCGCAGCCGGGCCAGGCGGGCCGACTGCTGCGCGAGCAGATGTACCGCCTTTTGCGGCTGCCCGGACCGGCGGCCGGATGCGCGGTGGCACCGGTGGGACCGGCCGTTCTGGTCGGAGAGGAAGGGGGACGGCGATGAGCCGGATCGTGGTGGCGGGCGTAGCCAGCCTCGCCGTGCACTTGGCGGTGGACGAGTTTCCGATCAGGTACGCCCCCGTCGTGGCCCCGCCCTGGATGCGAACCGGCCCCGGTGGCGCCGGCGCGCAGATCGCGTCGATCCTTCGCACGCTCGGCGACGACGTACGGCTGTGCACGGTCGTCGGCACCGACTCCGCCGGCGAGGTGGTGCGCGGTCAACTGCGCTCCGCCGGCCTGTACGGTCCTGGCGTCGTGGACGGGCCGGAGTCGTCTCAGGCGGTGGTGCTGGTGGCGGCGGACGGCCAGCGGATGGTGTACCCGTACCTGAGCGCGGTCAACGCGGTCCGGTATCCGGAGGAACGGTTCGCCGAGGCGCTGGCCGGGGCCGACCTGGCGGTGCTGACGAACACCGACTTCGTCCGCGCGCTGCTGCCCGCCGCAGTGCTGCGCGGCGTCCCGATCGCCGTGGACCTCAACGTGATCGCCGACATCAACGAGGCGTACCACCAGCCCTGGCTCGACGTCGCGGACATCATCTTCTGTAGCCACGAACGCCTCCCCTGCCTGGCTCCACAGTGGATCGCACAGGTCCTCACCCGCCATCCGGGCGCCGCGATGGCCGCAGTCGGTTGCGGACCGCGCGGCAGCGTGCTGGGGCTGCGCGACGGGCGGCTGGTGACGGTGGCCGCCCAGGCACCGCTGGGCGTACGGAACACCTCCAGCGCCGGCGACTCGCTCTTCGCCGCGTTCCTGCACGGCTGGCTCGCCTCCGGCAATCCGGTGGAGGCGCTGGGCGACGCGGTGCTCTACGCGGGCTGGCGCATCGGGCACCGCCAACCGACATCGGTGCTGCTGGACGCGGACGACCTCGCCCGGCTGCGGCTACGGCATCCGGTGCGGGTCAGCCTCGGCTGGTGGGACAAGGTCGAGTAGCCGGCGCACCTCGCCCGCCTCCAGATCCGCCAGCTCCTCGAAGGTCCGCAGTGCGGAGGTGAGGTGGTCGCGCGCGGCCGGGAAGTCGCCTGCCTCCAGATCCAACTCTCCGAGCCGGTGCAGCGCGGTGGCAGCGCCGCGGGGCGAACCCACCTCGCGCATCTGCCGCAGCGCCGCGCGCAGCCGGTCCTCGGCCTGCTCCCGCTCGCCCAGCCGGCCCAGCGCCCGGGCCAACTCGATGCCCACCCGCGCCTGGTTGTACGGGTCGATGTCGCCGACGTCGGCGAAGACCGCGTCCGCCCGGCGCAGGTGAGCCTCGGCATGCTCCGGCCGGGACAGCGCGTTGTGCGCCGCACCGAGGTTGAGCAGGGCCAGCCCGGTGCGGCGACGCTCGCCCAGCTCACGGCAGAGCCGCTCCTGGTGTCCGAAGTGGACGACCGCCTCGTCGTACCGGTGGTTTGCCGCCGCCACCATGCCGAGCCCTTCGACCGCGGAGGCCACGCCGTACCGGTCGCCGAGTTCGTCGCACAGCCTTCGGCTCCGCTCGAACAGCTCGTGTGCCTCGTCCAGCCGGCCGACGTCGAAGTGCGCGAACGCCCACCTCCGCACCATCCGCGCCTCCCGGTCCCGGTCGCCCAGGTGTACCGCACACTCCACCGCGATCCGGTCGACCAGCATGCGGTCGCTCCGGTGCAGGCACAGGTGGAACAGTGGCCACATCGAATCGGCGATCCGCCAGGCGAGCAGGGGCCGGTCGCCTGCCGCGTACTGCACCGCCGCGACCAGGTTGCCGCGCTCGTCCTCCAACCACCGCAGGGCGTCCGGCCGCCCGTCGTGCGTGACCGCGTCACCGCCCAGCAGGGTGAACGGGTCGGCCGGATCGCGGTGCCGGTACGGCGTCAGGATGCGGTCGGCCGCGAGCACTCCGGCCAGGTACCACTCGAGCATGCGGAGTGTGGTGTCGGGCGTCTCCGGGTCGGCGCCGGCGATTTCCCGGGCGTGCAGGCGGATCAGGTCATGCGGGCGGAACCTCCCGTCCCTTTCCTCGCCCAGGACGCTCGCCTCCACGAGCACGTCGAGCAGCTCCGCGGCGTCGTACTCATCGACGTCGAGCGCTGCCGCGACCACCGGTACCCCGAAGTCCGCCCCCGGATGGAGCCCGATCGCGCGGTAGCAACGCGCGGCGCCGGGCTCCAGCGCCCTGTAGGTCAGGTCGAACGTCCCCCGCACCGAATCGCCCTCCTGCCCGAGGCCGCTGAGTCTCTGGTGTTCCCGCGCCAGATCCTTGGCCATCCGCCCCACCGGCAACCGTGGGCGGGTAGCGAGGCGGGCGGCGGCCAGGGCGAGGGCGATCGGGAGGCCCGCGCAGAGCCGTACGAGTGTGACGATCGAGGCCGGATCGCGGGCCGCGCGCTCCCGCCCGATGACGCCCACCAGCAGCTCGGTGGCAGGTTCTTCGGGCAGTGGCTCCACGGCGAGGAAGTCGGCGCCGTCGCCGTGCAGGCCGCCCAGCCGCCACCGTGCCGTCACCAGCACCACACAGGACGGAGAAGGTGGCAGCAGCGGGCGCACCTGGGCCGCGGAGACTGCGTTGTCCAGCACCATCAGCAGGTCTCGACCGAAGGCAAGCGAACGGAACAGCGCGCTCTGCTCCCCGATGTCCGCCGGTACGCGCTCGGCCGCCACGCCGAGTGCGCGCAGCATCTGGGCGAGCAGCGAGCCGGGCGCTGCCGGCCCGCCGAGGTCGAAGGCACCGAGGTTGGCGTGCAACTGCCCGTCCGGGTAGCGCTCGGCCGCGCGGTGCGCCCAGGCCAGCGCGAGCGTCGACTTTCCCACGCCTCCGGTGCCCGTGACGACGACGATCGCCGGACCATCGCGGGGTCGCCGCACGAGGCGGTCTATCTCGGCGAGCTCCCTGTCGCGACCGACGACCCGCGCCGGGGGCGGCGGTAGCTGGCGCGGCACCGGGACACCGGGCTGGGCGGCCTGGTGCACGTGCACGCCGCCGTGGATCGCGCCCGCCTGCACGACGTGTCCCGCGACGTATCCTCCGATCACGTTAGCGGTGCCGGGCTCCGGCTCTCCGCCAGTCGGTGCGCTCTCGCCGGCCGGCCCGGCGGCGGTCACCGGCCGTCGCGGGCGTCGCTGGTCAGAGGTGCGCCGAACGTGATCCCGCCGCTCACGTCGCGTGCCTGTACGACGGCCCCGCTCACCGTCCCGGACACCTGATTGACCACACCGCCGCCGGAGGCCGCGATTGTGGCGGCGCGCACCGCAGGCCACAGCCGGGCCAGGTCGGCCGCGAAGGCCGGGTCGTCGCGGGCCGCCGCGGCCAGCGCCCGGGCCAGCCGCTCGATCTCGCGCTGGTCGTCGGGATGGCGCTGCGCCGCCGCCAGCGCCGCAGCTCCCTCCGGATCGGTGTCGAGCTGCCCGCGCACGCGGCCCAGCAGCTTGCCGAACGCGGACCGGCCGACATCGGACAGACTTTCGGCCGCTTTTGTGGTCAGTGTGGTCGCCACCGTGATCATGACAGGATCGATCATTCCACCCTCCCAACAACCCAGAGTAAGACAGGCGTAGCCGTTGGTGATATTCGCCCAGCCAATTTGAACATCAGCACCAACCGGGCGTCGGCATCGCCATGTGCCAATGCGGCGAAGTGAATGAATGAAGCCCACCACCTCAGTCCGGTCAGATCTTCGGCAGATATGAACTTACCCGACAGTCACCTCGTACCGTAGTCAATACAACACGATTAGTGAGGACCGGTGGTTGTTGTGGGGTGGACACCAACGGCCGATGACGGTGCCACCGGCGGGGCACCGCATGGCGACAGGCAACTGCACGCGCACGAGAGCCAGCACGTCTACCAATCAGCGGGCAACCAGATCTTCTGCAACCACCAGCCGGCTCCGGCACCTGCCACACCCTGCAACATCCTGCCCCGGGACACCGCTGGCTTCACCGGACGGACCCGCGAGCTACGGGCTCTGCTCGACAATGTCGCCCGCTCCGTGGAGAACCGCACGATCATTCCGGTGTACGCGATCGACGGAATGCCGGGCGTCGGCAAGACCGCATTCGCGGTGCACGCCGGACACAAGTTGCAAGACCAATTCCCGCATGGCCAGTTTTTTGTCAATTTGCATGCGCACAGCCTGGGCCAGAGTCCGGTCGATCCCGCCGACGCCCTTTTCCAATTGCTGTCGGCCGACGGCGTCCGCCCCACGGAGATCCCGGGCGCGCTGGAGGACCGCGCGACATTGTGGCGCAAGCGGATGGCGCACAGCCGGGCGCTGGTGATCCTGGACAACGCGGCGAGCCGCAAACAGGTGGAGCCCTTGCTGCCCGCCGGCCGGAGCCTCGTCGTCATCACCAGCCGGTCCCGCCTGGCCGGGCTGGTCGCACAGCAGGCACCGGTCAACCTGACGCTGGAGACGCTGCCGTCTGAGGAGGCGACCGCGCTGTTCGCCACCATGGCCGACCGCCGGCTGGCCCCCGCCGAGATCGGCGCCATCGAGGAGCTGATGCGGGCCTGCGGCCACCTGCCGCTGGCGATCTGCCTGCTGGCGACCCGGCTGCGGTTGGAGCCCCGCTGGCCGCTGAGTGGGCTCCTGCGTGAGCTCAGGCAGGCCAAGCACCGCCTGTCCCGGATGAAGGCCGAGGACGTGACGGTGGAGGCGGCGTTCGGCCTGTCATACCGCCAACTCACCCCGGCGCAGCGGCGGTTCTTCCGGCGGCTCGGGCTGCACCCCGGCCCGGACGTCGACCGGTACGCCGCGGCCGCGCTCGCCGGCTCCAGCCCCGAGCAGGCCGGCAGGTGCCTGGAGGCGCTGTATCACCAGCACCTGCTCGACCAGCCGGCGCTGGGCCGCTACCGGATGCACGACCTGATCCGCGAGTACGCAGTCATGCGCGCGGAGAGCGACGCCGTCCGGAAGCGCGAGGGCGCGGTGATCCGGCTACTGGACTACTACCGGCGCGCCGCCGAGGCGGCCGGCAGCCACCTGTCCCGCCCCACCGGGCGGCCGCCGTGCCCGCTGGTCGAGGCGAGCGGCGACCTTCCGCCGATCCACAACCGGCAGCAGGCGATGGGCTGGATGAAGGACGAGCAGGCAAACCTCTTCGCCTGCGCCAGCGCCTCCCCCTCCCGCCCGGAAGACGGGGTACTGCCCGCGCTGGCCGCCGCGCTGGCGCCGTACCTTCGGATGGCCGGCCCCTGGGACCTCGCGATCGCGTTGCACGAGGCGGCCGCAGCCACCGCTGAGGCGACCGGCGACCCGCGGCGGCAGGCGGACGCCCTTCGCGAACTCGGCGTCCTGCGCCGGCAAGTTGGCCAGTACCCCGCCGCCGAGCGCACGCTCCGGCAGGCCCTCGAGCTGTACGAGCGGATCGGCCACCGGCACGGCGCCGCCGACGCCCGCACGGAGCTCGGTGGATTGCGGTGGCGTTCCGGCGACCACCGGGAGGCTGCGGTGGACCTCCAGGCAGCGCTGGACATCTATGAGGACCTGGACCTGCCACTCGGCCAGGCACGCGCACTCCACGAGATGGGCACCTCGCTGATGGCCGTCGGAGCGTACGCCGAGGCCGTACGCATTTCGGAGCGGGCGCTGCGGATCAGCGAGGAGCTGGGCGACCGGCAGGGCGCGGCGGAGACGCTGCACCAGATCGCCGGCCTCCAGCACCTCACCGTCGGCTATCCGCCCGCCATCGACATGCAGGAGCGCGCTCTGGCCATCTATCGCGAGCTGGGCGACCGGCTCGGCGAGGGGAAAGCGCTGGGTTACCTCGGCGCCGCGCGCTGCTACACCGGCGACCACGACGCCAGCCGCGACGCGCTCACGCTCGCGCTCACCATCCACCGCGAACTGGGGTACGGCCGGGGCGAGGGGCACGCCCTCAACTACCTGGCCCTCGTGCACCGCGACTGCGGCCGGTACCCGCTGGCGCGCCAGCTGCTGACCGACGCGCTCGGCCTCTACCGCGAGCTGGGCTACCTCCAAGGGCAGGCCGATGTGCTCAACCACCTCGGTGTCCTGGAGCGGCTGACCGGTGACCACCAGGCGGCGGCGGAGTCCCACGTGCGGGCGCTCGACCTGTTCCGGCAGTGCTCCGACGCACTGGGCCAGTCGGAGGTGCTGGCCAACATTGGTGAGCTGCTGCTCGCCCAGGACCGGCCGGAGCAGGCGCTGGAACGCTTCCGGCACGCACTCGCCCTCGCGCTACGCGTGCACAACCCGCACGCCGAGGCCGACGCACTCAGCGGCGCCGGCAGATGCGCGCTGCGCCTGAATGGCGGGGACGTCGCGCCGGAATTGCTCCGGCAGGCGCAGGAAATCTATCAGCGAATTGGCGTCGCGAAGGCCGCGAAAGCAATCGCCGAGCTCCTCAACGAATGCCCTCGGTAAAGGACTAGCGACTGTCGCCGCCGTCGCACCGCACCGCAGCGCAAGGCACTCCACGTAGACACGACTTCACGGTCCGTTACCGCACCAAAGGCGTTGCGCAGGTACGCTTCCGGCATTACATTTGTCCACCATGGACGGTGCGTCGAGCACCGCCACATTGGTTCGTGGGGCAACGTCGCCCCCTGTCTGGAGGAGCACGGTCATTCGGAGGCAGCCGAGCTACCCCTTTATCGCAATTTGCTTGTCGCTCGCGGCAGTCCCTACACTCGGCGTCGCCGCACTCGCGGTCGCGCTCGCCATCGCAAATCCGACGCAATTGCACTTTGCGATGGAGCTGATCCAGACCTACTTGCACCCTGACTAGTCGCCGTCAGCGACTCCCGCGCGGCCGGTCCTACCTGATGGACCGGCCGCGTTCGTGTACGTGGATCTCGTAACCTGCGGGTAGCGATGTCCGGTGGCGGGCGCCGGCTCCGACGTCTCCGATGAAGGCGCCACGAGGGGCGCCGGTGGAGAGGAGCTAGCGGTGAAGTACATGATCATGCTTATGGGGTCCCAGCGCGACTTCGACATGCTCTCCGGCAAGGCGGTCGGCGACAGCCCGGCGTGGAGCCAGGAGGAGATCGGCGCGCTGCACGAGTTCATGGCCAAGTGGAACGGCGAGTTGGTCGAGAGCGGCGAGTTCGTGGACGGGCGCGGGCTGACCGCGCCGGTGCACGCGCGGCGCGTGTCGCTGCGCGACGGCGTGCCGGTGGTCACCGACGGGCCGTACGCGGAGACGCAGGAGGTCCTGGCCGGCTACACGATCGTCGACTGCGAGAGCTTCGACCGGGCCACCGAGATCGCGGCCCGGCTGGCGCACACGCCGCATCCGGAGCACGCACAGCTCACCAACGAGTGGTACGTCGACGTCCGCCCCATCGTGGACGGCTTCGACGACCTGGTGCTCTGAGCGTCACCGTGCTGGACACCGAGGTCGAGGACCTGCTGCGCACGCTCGCGCCGCAGGTCCTCGGCGCGGTGGTACGGCGGTACGGGCACTTCGACACCGCCGAGGACGCGGTGCAGGAGGCGCTGCTGGCGGCCGCGTTGCAGTGGCCCAAGGAGGGGGTCCCGGAGAGCCCGCGGGCGTGGCTGATCACCGTCGCCGCGCGGCGCCTGACCGACCTGCTCCGCAGCGAGCAGGCCCGCCAGCGCCGCGAGGACACGGTGGCCCAGTGGAAGCTGCCCGAGCAGTGGCTGGCGCCCGCCGCCGACCGGCCCGCGTCCGACTCCGACGACACGCTGATCCTGCTGTTCATGTGCTGCCATCCCGCGCTGACGCCGGCCGGCCAGATCGCGCTCACGCTGCGGGCGGTCGGTGGTCTCACGACCGCGGAGATCGCGCGCGCGTTCCTGGTGCCGGAGGGGACGATGACCCGGCGGATCACCCGGGCGAAGCAGAGCATCCAGCAGAGCGGCATCCCCTTCGGGATGCCGAGGTCCGAGGAGCGCGCCGCCCGCCTCGCCTCGGTCCTGCACGTGCTCTACCTGATCTTCAACGAGGGGTACGCCACCACGTCCGGCCCGGCCCTCCACCGTTCGGAGCTCTCCGCCGAGGCGATCCGGCTGGCCCGCCTAGTGCACCGGCTGCTGCCGGACGACACCGAGGCGACCGGGCTGCTCGCGCTGATGCTGCTGACCGACGCGCGGCGCCCGGCGCGTACCGGGGCGGACGGCGAGCTGGTGCCGATGGCCGAGCAGGACCGGAGCCGGTGGAACGCGGCGTACATCGCCGAGGGCGTGGCACTGCTCAGCGACGCGCTGCCGCGGGGCGCCCCCGGGCCGTACCAGATCCAGGCGGCGATCGCCGCGGTCCACGACGAGGCCCCGACCGCGGAGGCCACCGACTGGCCACAGATCCTCGCCCTCTACGAGGTGCTGCTGGGCATGTCGGGAAACCCGGTCGTCGCGCTCAACCACGCCGTGGCGGTGGCGATGGTGCGTGGCCCAGGCCCCGGGCTCGACCTGCTCGCCGTGCTGGAGGCGGACGAGCGGATGGCCCGCGACCACCGCCTGCACGCGGTGCGCGCGCACCTGCTGGAGATGGCCGGCGACCGCCCCGGGGCGCGCGCGTCGTACGAGGCGGCGGCGGGCCGGACCACCAGCCTGCCGCAGCAGCGGTACCTGAACGGCCGCGCCGCCCGCCTCACCGAGGACGACTGACCACCACCGGTCCGTCCACACCGGACACCGTCCCGGGTCCTGGCGGCCAGCCCATCTTCGACAAGAGATGACCGCGGGGGCATGAGACGCGCGCCACGGGGAAATTCCTTTGCCGTGACCACGACCGAGGGCGCGTTGGGCTGGCTGAGGGGGATGGCGTACGCCGCGGCAGTTTGTGCGGCGGGCTGGCGGGTAGCCCGGGAGGTATGAGTGACACCGACGGCGTCTGGCGGGACGACGAGAAGCTGCCGCTGCGCGACCTGACGCGCGCGGTAGCCACCTCACCCGGCGACGGGCAGGTCGACGACGAGTCCGGCAACGACGCGGGCATCGCGCAGGGCGAGGAGGAGGTGCGCCGGGAGGTCGACCAGGACCGGGGCGAGCCCGATCCGCACAGCACGCCGGGACGGGCGATGCGCCCCGACTTCACCGGTCACAACGGCCCGCACTGAGGCGGGCCGGGACGGTCGCCTGGGATTAGCTGGCCTGGGCGCCGCGCAGCGTCAGCATGTGTGGCTCCCCTGCTTGCTTTCGGTGACCAGCCACTGTCCGGTCGTGTGCAGCGTCACGGTCGCGACGGCCGCGAGCTCTTTCTCCTTGATCTCGCTGTTGGGCACCGGGGACTGGTTGGACTTGTAGACCAGCTTCAGGGCGCTGTAGTCCAGGCAGGAGCGGATGGTGACCTTCGGTGGCTTGGCCGCCAGGTCGACCGTGCTGTCGAGCACCGTGGCCTTCTGCGAGCCGATCTGCACCGCGCCGATGTTCTTGAGCTTGCGGATGTTGTGCTGGGTCAGGCTCAGCAGCGGATTCGCGAGGTAACGAAGCAGATTCGGGTCGTCCGGGTCGGCAACTTGCGATGCCAATGCGTAGGTCTGGATGTAGCCGTTGTACGCGCCGATGGCCTGCTGCTCAGCGGCTGTGACACTCGGCGCCACGCTGGGTGTGGGGCTGGCGCTTGGCGCCGCGGTGGTCGGCGCGGGCGTTGGGTCTTCGTCTGTGGTGCATGCGGCGATGAGCAGGGCCAGCAACGCCCCGCCGACGGCCAGCAACGGCCTAGTCCTTCGCGGTACCTTCACGCCGTCCTCCCCAGGGCAATTGCCGCCTCGCCACCTATACGGCCCAGTCCAGCGGTGGGTTCTCGTCGTGTCGTGCCGCGACCGCGCAGGGACCCCGTCCGCAGCTGGATCCCGCCCGGGCGCAACGGAGCGGACCAGCTCACTGTGCCGGCTGGCTCCGCGACGGCTCGGACGTGGAGTCCGGCCCTGGCGCCAGGTGCTGATCCATGAGCTCGTCGACCTGGCTGACCAGCCGGGTCCTGGCCTTCTCGGCCAGCTTCTGCGCCTGCGGGCCGGCCGGGACTGTCTCGGTGAGGTAGTGCCGCCTCTTCGTCACCGGGTCGGTGCCCGCGTACACCTTCACTCTCAGTGAGCCGCTGGGCAGTTCCTCGATCATGCCGCGGCTGCGCCCGCCGCCCACCGTTCGAGTCGCCATGGCGCGGATGGTAAAGCACTCGCACCACGCGCGGCACCACGCACTGCCTCTGAGATCGTGCCATCTTTGCTTTGAAATGGGTGGGCGCGGCAGGGTTCGAACCTGCGACCCCTCGGTTGTAAGCCGAGTGCTCTTCCGCTGAGCTACGCGCCCCCGGGCCAGGTGTCAGCCAGCGGCGGCTTAGCTTACCTTGCCGGGCGCCGCGGGCTCACCTCAAGTGGCGGCTCAGGCCTGCGCCTCGGCCAGTGCCTTGCGCCATCCGGCCTGGTCGCGTGCCTCGCCGGGCATGTTCATCTCGGCGAAGCGCACGATGCCCGCCTTGTCGATCACGAACGTGCCCCGGTTGGCGTAGCCGCGCTCGTCGTTGAACACGCCGTACGCCTGTGCGACCGCGCCGTGCGGCCAGAAGTCGGCCAGGAGCGGGAAGTCGTACCCCTCACGGTCGGCCCACACCTTGTGGCTGTAGACCGAGTCGACACTGATCGTGAGGACCTGGACATCGGCGTTGGCGTAGACGCTCAGGTTTTCCGCGACCTCGCAGAGTTCACCCTTGCAGGTGCCGGTGAACGCGAGCGGATAGAACACCAGCAGCACGTTCTTGCCGCCCCGGAAGTCGGAGAGGCGCATCTCCTGGTTGTTTTGGTCGCGCAGCAGGAAGTCGGGCGCCTCCACGCCCACCGCGAGCGGCATCGGATGACCCTTCTCCAGGGCGCACTGCACCTGGGCGGCGGTCGGGCACGCCGCCGGTGGTGGTGCGCGGCGGTCTACTTCTTGCGGGCGGCCCGTGGTGTCACGAGCCGTGCGGCACTCCAGTCCTTACCGGCATTGACCGTGGAAGTCTGCTGGAGCCCCGCCGTCGGTGCCACTTCGCTGATCTCGCTCGGCTCGACATGCCCGGGCCGGCCAGCCTTGGGCGTCAGCAACCACACCACGCCGTTGTCCGCCAGCGGGGTCAGCGTCTCGACGAGCAGCTCGAACAAATCACCGTCGCCGTCGCGGTACCAGACCAGCACCGCGTCCACGACCTCGTCCGTGTCCTCGTCGACCAGCTCCCCGCAGCGGTCAATCAGGGCGTCGCGGAGATCCTGGTCGACGTCCTCGTCGTACCCCATCTCCATGACCACCATCCCCGGTTCGATGCCGAACCGGTCCGCCAGGCTGCGTACGCCGTCGGCGGCCTGACCAGCGGTCGCGCTCACTGTCGCGTGCCTCCTCATCTCAACACTCCCGGCGGGAACCGCCGATAGCGCGTAGTCCACACAGTTGCGTCGCCGTGCGCAAGTGGCGCACCGAGTGGAAGGCAATTTACCGTGCCAAGAGCCCTCGGGCACCCTGGGTGATGGCATCTTCCGTCACGAGGACGTGACGGGCAGCCGGACCTAGCGGGATGAACGAGTCAACTGACGCGATTCGCCGCGCCGCGCCCACGTAGCCGCCGTCCACCAACGCGGCGAGTACGCCCTCACCGACTCCGCCGGAACGGCGTGTTTCGTCGACGATGAGTACTCGTCCGGTGGCGGCCGACTCGCGGATGATGTCGGCGACCGGCAGCGGGGCCAGCCAGCGCAGATCGATGACGCGCGAGCCCAGGCCCTCGGTGGCCAGCCGGGCGGCCGCGCGCAGCGACATGCGCACGCCGTTGCCGAACGTGATGATCGTCAGGTCTTCGGCCGAGCCGACGCCGTAGACCCGGGCCCGCCCGATCGGCACGTGGGCGGCGGACCAGGCGTCGGGTCGCACGTACGGGGCCAGCCACTCCCCGTCACCTTCCGTGTACAGGTCGCGCGTGTGGTAGAGGGCGATCGGCTCCAGGAAGACGCACACGCTGCCGTCGACCGCCGCGCTGGCGAGGCAGGTGCGGAGCATGGGCGCGGCGTCGTCGGCCCGCGCCGGCACCGCGACCACCAGGCCGGGGATGTCACGGAGTACGGCCACCGAGTTGTCGTTGTGGAAGTGCCCGCCGAAGCCCTCCTGGTAGGCGAGCCCGGCGACCCGCACGACCATGGGATTGCGGTAGGCGCCGCGGGAGAAGTACTGCATCGTGGCCGCCTCGCCACGGATCTGGTCTTCGGCGCTGTGCAGGTAGGCGAGGTACTGGATCTCCGGCACCGGGAGCATGCCACTCAGCCCCGCGCCCAGGCCGAGGCCGAGGATCGAGGTCTCGTCGAGCAGCGTGTCGAAGACCCGGGATGCGCCGAAGCGGTCGCGCAGCCCCTTGGTGACCCCGTACACGCCGCCCTTGACCGCCACGTCCTCGCCGAAGACGACCACGCCCGGGTTGGCGACCATGCCGTCGGCGAGCGCCGCGTTGATCGTCTGGGCGAGCGTGAGCGGACCGGCGTCCTCCGGCAGCCGCCCGGCGAAGCCGTTGTCCCGCGCGGCGGCGGAGGGCCCCTCGGCCCGCGAGGCGGCCTCGGAGATCGCGCGGGCGACCCGTACCGGCCGGCGGGGGGCCAGCGGGGAGGCGATGTCGGCCGGTCCCTCCAGCTTCGGCTCGCCGAGCACCTCCTCGGCCACCTTGCGCACCTGCCAGCCCACCTCGTCGTACCGGCCGACCAGCTCCTCCGGGCGGGCCAGGCCGGCCGCCACGAGCAGCCCGGCGGTGGTCACCAGCGGGTCGCGGGCCACGTCGGCGGCGATGTCGGCGGACGTCCGGTACGCCGTCTCCGCGTCGGCCCCGGCGTGCCCCATCAGCCGCACGGTGGTCAGGTGGAGGACGGCGGGGCGCCGGTGCCGGCGTACCCAGGCGGCCGCCTCGCTGGCGGCGTCGAAGGTGGCGGCGACGTCGCAGCCGTCGGCCGCGAAGTACCGGACGCCCGGCCGCGACCGCAGCGCGGCCTCGACCCAGCCGGAGGGCGAGCGCACGCTGATCCCCAGGCCGTTGTCTTCGCAGACGAACAGGACGGGCAGGCGCAGCCCGGCGTGGTCGCACCAGCCGGCCGTGTTGAACGCGGCCACCGCGCTCGCGTGGTTGATCGAGGCGTCGCCGAACGAGCACACCGCGATCGCGTCCGCCGGCCACGGCGACTCGGCGTCGAGCTGGGGCCGCGCGGCGCGCAGCGGGCGGGTCGCCGGGCCGAGCCGCCGCAGCCGTTCGATCGCGAACCCGACGCCCACCGCCCGGGGCAGGTGGGAGGCGACGGTCGACGTGGTCGGTACGACGTTGAGGTCGGCGTTGCCGAAAACCTTGTGCCGCCCGCCGGCGATCGGCTCGAGGCTCGACGCGACCATGCCGCGCAGAACGTCCCGCGCGGCCGCGGTGACCGCGTCGTCACCGTTCTCCTCGTCCTGGGCCGCCTCGCGGGTCCGTGCGTACTGGGCGACCCGCGCGCAGTAGAAGGCGCCCGAGCGGTAGTGCAGCAGCGCGGGGTCGCTGATCCGGACCGCGGCGGCGACGGCGGCGTTGCCCTCGTGCCCCGAGGAGCCGATCGTGTAGAACCCCTCGCCGAAGCTGCGCAGCCAGCGTGCCGCCAGGTCCAGGTGGCGGCTGGTGAGTTGGGCGTCGAACAGGTCGAGCGCGGCGCTCCCGGTGAGACCGGTGCCGTCGCGCACCGGCGCGTCCGGCTCCTGCTGGCCGGAAGCCTCGGCCAGGCCGCCTACCGCCTCCCGGAAACGCTCGTCCAGATCCTGAGGGGTGGTCACGGTGCACAGCATTACCGATTGGGCCAACCCCGGCCACCCGGAACGTACGCCGATCCGTCCCGGCGGCCGGGCCGCAGGTCACGGATCGCGTCCTGGGCGCGCCAGCTCCAGCGGCTACTGGCCGGTGTGCACGTGTGACCGGACGACCGGCTTGGACTGCGGCGAGCCGTGCTGCCGCAGCACGACGCCGAGCACGATCAGCGCGCCGACGGCGAGAAACTCGCTCTGCCAGTTTTGCATCGACTGGAACCAGAAGTCGCTTCTCCCGAGGAACCGCAGCGGGCTGATCGGCGGTTCCCCACTCTCCAGCGCCTGCCGCTCGTTGTACTCAGCGGTGCCGCCGAGCAGGTGGACGACGAACGACATCGCGAAGAGCCCGAGCAGGACGATGGAGAGGCTGTTGCGGTAGAACAGCAGCGCCAGCCCGCCCCGCTTCACCGGTCCGGGCGAGTTCGACCCCGCGTTCTCCCGGTAGTCATCGGCCCGGTCGTGCTGGTCGAGCGGCTTGGACTCGGGCGAGCCACGCTGCACGAGGTACGCGGTGAGCAGCACGTACGAGCCCATCTGAAGGAACTCGGACTCCCAGTTTTCGAACACGGCCTCGACGAAGTGCCCGCTGCCGAGGTATTGCCAGTAGCTCTCGGCGGCCTGCCCGTACTGGACCAGCTCCTCGTTGCGCACCTGCCATCCGAACACGCTCTGCAACACGATGAACAGGAGGAACGCGCCGAACATCACAAACGAGAGCGCGTTGAACCAGATCCATCGGCGCATGGCTGTTTACTTCCCACCGCCGGTCTATCCCACGCCTGCTATTCGCGCCAGCCGGACATCTCCACCCCCCGGGCGAGCTCGACCCGCAGGCCCATGTGGACCTCCTTCGTCTCGCCCGGCGCGAGTTCCAGCTTCCAGCTGAGTACGCCAAGGTCGGTGCGGTCGACCGGGTTGGGGTCGACCTTGAACGCGCGCACCGTGATCCCCTCGTCGCGGGAGACCGGGATCTGGTCGAGCACGGTCACCTTGGCCGGCCGGGGCGTGTGGTTGGCGACCGTGGTGCGGTATTCGACCTCGCGCCGCCGGGTCGAGCCGAGCGCCGCCTTGGTGGCCGTACGCCGGGTCAGCTTGCGCTCCACGCGGATCCGGTCGTCGAGCCCCAGCGCCAGCTCCACCTCCTCGCCCGGCGCCCAGGTCTCCAGCACGGTGGTGCCCACGAAGTCGGCGTCGTGGAAGACCGAGGCGCGGCCGGGCAGCAGCGTGTGCGCCGAGCTGTTGGTCGCGGTGGCCCGCAGATGGGCGTCGGGCGAATGGGCCGGCGCGGTCACGTAGTCGAGCTCGGCGCTCAGGTCGAGCACGGCCACGGTGGCCCGGTGGGCGGTGCCGTCGGCGGGCACGGCGACCGCGTGCTCCGGCCGGTACGTGGCCGCGGCGATGCCCTGCTCGACGACGCCGGCGCTCTCCTCGATCAGGGACAGCTCGGCGTCGGCGGCCTCGCCCGCGTATCCGGCCGCCATCGCCGCGGCCGGCGGCAGCGGTGCGCCGACGCGCATCTCCCGGCTCCGCGAGGCGGCCACCGCGCGGGCGACCGGGAGCGGGCGGATCCGGTCGAGGTACCACGGGTCGAGCTCGGGCACGGTCGTGGTGGTCGCCGGGCGGGCGGTGGAGAGCAGCAGCTCGCACTCCGGCCAGTCTTCGCCGGTGCGCTGGGTCACCAGCCCGAACCAGGTGACCGCCAGCCGGTCGTCGGAGAGGCGAACGTCGTAAGTGGACTCCCAGCCGGCGCCGTCCACCACGTAGGACAGCTCCAGCTCGACCCCCTCGGCGGCGGAGACCTGGAGCGCGACCGCGGCGGCGAGCTGGTCGGGCGCCCGCTTGCCGGAGAGCTGGGCCAGCCGCCGGTCGAGCGCGGCCTTGCGGTCGCGGGCCTCGGTGGCGCGACGCGCGAGGTCGCGCTGGCGGGCCTTGCCGGCGGCGAGCTGGTCGGCGATCGAGTCGGCGAAGGTCGCGACGGCCGCCGGGTCGGACTCGCCGGCGGCGACCGTGCGGGCGTACGTCGAGCCGGCCCGCTGGGCGAGCGTGGTGAGGAACTCCGCGCGCTGCGCCTCCACCGCCTCGGCGTCGGCCAGCTCGGCCAGCTCGTCGGCGACCGCGCGGCGGGCCTCCTCGACCTCGGCGACCGCCGCGTCGGTCGCGCGGGCCTGGTGGCGGACGACCACGTCGACGCCGAGCACGGTGGCCGGTCCGTGGCCGCCGACCCGGACCGAGTCGCGATGCAGCCCCAGCGGTAGTGGTCCGATGTGGACCGTACTTTGCCCGGCGGGCAGCTGGAGCTTGCCACGGCGGGTCACCCGGGCCCGGTCCGGATAGACCGTGACCGCAACGATTGGGGCATCGAGCACCAGAGGTTCCACGGCGTCAAACATACTGGCGCGATGCGCACAGAGGTGATCACGGTGAGGACCGGCGGCCGGGCGACCGTCCGCGACATCACGAGCGAGGCCGCCGAATTCGTGAACGGCGAGGGAGACGGCCTGCTGCACGTCTTCGTACCGCACGCCACGGCGGGCATCGCGATCATCGAGACCGGGGCCGGCTCGGACGACGACCTGCTGACCGCCCTCGACTCGGTGCTCCCGACCGACGACCGCTGGCGGCACCGGCACGGCGCGAAGGGGCACGGACGGGACCATGTGGTACCCGCTTTCGTCGCCCCCTACGCCTCGCTGCCGGTCGTCGGCGGGCGGATCGCGCTCGGCACCTGGCAGTCGATCTGCCTGGTCGACACCAATGGCGACAACCCCACCCGGGAGGTGAGGTTTTCCTTCCTCCCAGCTTGACGCTTTGTTACCCCCTGGTACATGTGTCGAGCGTCGCCTAGACGTCCACCAGGCGTGACGGAGGCCCGTGCACAAGGCAGGATGGAAGGCTACAGAGACCCATCACACAAAGCAGAGGGAGCGCTGGTGGCTACCGAACGCAAGCGCCCGGTGATCAGCGATGGCCTGCCGAGCCAGCTTCTCGACATCGATCCCGAGGAGACCCGCGAGTGGATCGAGTCGCTCGACGCGGTCATAGACGAGCGCGGCGCCAAACGCGCCCGTTACGTCATGCTGAGCCTGCTCGAACGCGCCCGGGAGCGCCAGGTCGGGGTCCCGCCCCTGACCACGACCGACTACATCAACACCATCCCGCCGGAGCAGGAGCCCTGGTTCCCCGGTGACGAGTTCGTCGAGCGCCGCATCCGGGCCTACATCCGGTGGAACGCCGCGATGCTCGTGCACCGCGCCCAGCGCCCGGAGATCGGCGTCGGCGGCCACATCTCGACGTACGCCAGCGCCGCCTCGCTCTACGAGGTGGGCATGAACCACTTCTTCCGCGGCAAAAACCACCCCGGTGGCGGCGACCACATCTTCTTCCAGGGCCACGCCTCCCCGGGCATGTACGCGCGGGCGTTCCTGGAGGGACGGCTGGGAGAGGAGCGGCTCGACGGGTTCCGCCAGGAGCTGTCGCACGCCGGTCCGGGCGGTGGCCTGCCCAGCTACCCGCATCCGCGGCTGATGCCGGACTTCTGGGAGTTCCCCACGGTCTCGATGGGGCTCGGCCCGCTCAACGCGATCTACCAGGCCCGGTTCAACCGGTACCTGCACCACCGGGGCATCAAGGACACGTCCGACCAGCACGTATGGGCGTTCCTCGGCGACGGTGAGATGGACGAGGTCGAGTCGCTCGGCGCTATCGGGCTGGCCGCCCGCGAAGAGCTCGACAACCTCACCTTCGTGATCAACTGCAACCTTCAGCGCCTCGACGGGCCGGTGCGCGGCAACGGCAAGATCATCCAGGAGCTGGAGGCGTTCTTCCGGGGTGCCGGCTGGAACGTGATCAAGGTCATCTGGGGCCGCGAGTGGGACCCGCTGCTCGCCGCCGACACCGACGGCGCGCTGGTCAACCTCATGAACACCACGCCCGACGGCGACTACCAGACCTACAAGGCCGAGTCCGGCGCCTTCGTCCGCGAGCACTTCTTCGGGCGCGACCCCCGCACCCGCAAGATGGTCGAGCACATGAGCGACGAGGAGATCTGGAACCTCAAGCGCGGCGGCCACGACTACCGCAAGCTCTACGGGGCGTACAAGGCGGCGGTCGAGCACACCGGCCAGCCCACCGTGATCCTCGCCAAGACGATCAAGGGCTGGACGCTCGGCTCGCACTTCGAGGGGCGCAACGCCACCCACCAGATGAAGAAGCTGACGCTCGACGACCTCAAGTCGTTCCGCGACCGCCTCTATCTCGACATCCCCGACTCGGCGCTGGAGTCCAACCCCTACCTGCCGCCGTACTACCACCCGGGTGAGAAGTCGGATGAGATGCAGTACCTCCGCGAGCGGCGCGAGCACCTCGGTGGCTACCTGCCGTCCCGGCGCACCACCACGATCCCGCTGCAGATCCCGGGCACGGAGCGCTTCGCCGACGTCAAGCGCGGCTCGGGCAAGCAGAAGGTCGCCACCACGATGGCCTTCGTCCGCCTGCTCAAGGACCTGATGAAGGACAAGGGGTTCGGCAGGCGGTGGGTGCCGATCATCCCGGACGAGGCGCGCACGTTCGGCATGGACTCCCTCTTCCCGACGCAGAAGATCTACTCGCCGCACGGGCAGAAGTACACCTCCGTCGACCGGGAGCTGTTCCTGTCGTACAAGGAGGCGACCGCGGGGCAGATCCTGCACGAGGGCATCAACGAGGCGGGCTCGGTCGCGTCGTTCACGGCCGCCGGCACCTCGTACGCCACGCACGGCGAGCCGATGATCCCGCTGTACATCTTCTACTCGATGTTCGGCTTCCAGCGTACCGGCGACGGCTTCTGGGCGGCCGCCGACCAGATGGCGCGCGGCTTCGTGCTCGGCGCCACGGCGGGTCGCACCACGCTCAACGGTGAGGGCCTCCAGCACGAAGACGGCCACTCGCACCTGATCGCGGCAACCAACCCGGCGGTGGTGGCCTATGACCCGGCGTTCGCGTTCGAGATCGCGCACATCGTGGAAGACGGCCTGCACCGCATGTACGGCGAGCAGGCGGAGCCGATCTTCTACTACCTGACCGTCTACAACGAGCCGATCGTCCAGCCCGCCGAGCCGGAAGGGCTCGACGTCGAGGGCGTCAAGCGGGGCATCTACCGCTACTCTCCAGCGCCCTCTGTGGAGGGTCCGCGCGCGCAGATCCTCGCCTCGGGCACGGGCATGCAGTGGGCGCTCAAGGCCCAGCAGCTGCTCGCCCAGGACTGGGGCGTGGCGGCCGACGTGTGGTCGGTGACCTCCTGGACCGAGCTGCGGCGCGACGCCGTACAGGCCGAGGAGCACAACCTGATGCACCCGGGCACGCCACCGAAGACGCCGTACATCAAGGCGAAGCTGGCCGAGGCGTCCGGCCCGGTCGTGGCGGTCAGCGACTGGATGCGGGCCGTGCCTGACCTGATTTCCCGATGGGTACCGAGCGACTACACCTCGCTCGGCACCGACGGCTTCGGCCTCTCCGACACGCGGCACGCGCTGCGCCGGCACTTCCACGTCGACGCCGAGTCGGTCGCGGTGGCCACGCTGCGCCAGCTCGCCGCGCGCGGCGAGATCCCGGCGTCGGTACCGGCCGAGGCGGCCAAGAAGTACGCGATCGACGACGTCAACGCGGCCCCGGTCGGCGAGACCGGCGGCGACAGCTGACCCACCGGTCTTGTTCCATGCGGCCATCCTTGACGGGGTGAGCCGCATGGAATGGGTGGTCTTCGACCGGCGGGACCCGTCGGTCGTGGTCGAACTCCTCCGCGGGGTCGCCGCCACCGGCGACCCCGGGGAGTACGGCGACGGCGTCGAGGTGGTCGTCGAGGCGCCGGCGCCCACGTTCCTGCGCGACATCTTCGGCGCCGAGCCGGCCAGCGCGCACATCGCGGTGACCAAGCCGGGCGGCGAGGTCGGCTACCCCTTCCACGTGCGGCTGGTCAGCGATCAGGGCGGCGACGCCGGCCGGCGGGCGCCTCGGCGAGGCGGCTGGGCGATCAGCAACTCCGCGGGCCTCGCGTTCCTGATGCAGAAGGGCGCGGCGGGCGCCCCGTACGACTGGGCCGACCTTGTCGACGGCGCCATCGCCGCGCTCACCGCCCTGCGTACCGACGCCGGCGACCCCGGCTGGCGGGCCGCCGTGGATCGCGAGGTGTTCCGGGCACACTGGTGACCACTTATAGTGGTTCCGCCGCGGCGGCCGCTGCCGGCGCCCAGGCCCGTCGCGCCCTCTCGGGCTCGCCCGCAGCGGGCGACCCCGACCGCGATGCGGGGGATCATGACAAAGCCGACGTGGGATCAGATACTTCGCTGGCGGATCGAGCGGCAGTTCCTCGGCTCCACGCGGGGTGAGGACACGGCGGCGGTGGCCCGGCGGCTCGGTGGCGTGCACGCCCAGCTCGCCGCATCCGCGGTGACCGCGCTCGACCTGCGGGTCGCCGGCGGCGCCACCGCCGAGAGCGTCGACGGGGAGCTGTGGGGCAAGCGGCGGCTGGTCAAGACCTGGGCGGCCCGCGGCACGCTGCACCTGCTGCCCGCCGACGACCTGCCCACCTGGGTCGCGGCTCGATGCCGGCGGCGCTGGTCGGCGAGGTGGCCCGGAAGCGCCCCGCCTCGGTGCACCTGCTGCCCGCCTTCGACCCGTACACGGTGGGGAGCCTGCGCCAGCTCGATCGGGTCGTGACCGGCCCGCACAAGGCCAAGGTGTCCCGCCCGCAGGGGTGGATCTCGCCCGCGCTCGTGGTCGACGGCCGGATCGAGGGCGTGTGGGAGGACGGCACGGTGACCCCGTTCGGACCGTCGAGCAGGACCGTCCGTTCGGCCCTGGCGAAGGGGTTCCCCGGGATCGATGTCGCCGACTAGAGTGCGAGGATCTTTCGCGTTCTAGGAGGTCGGGAGTGGCCTTTACCTGGGGTGTGTCGACGGCGGCCTACCAGATCGAGGGCGGCGTCACCGAGGGCGGGCGAGGCAGGTCCATTTGGGACACGTTCGCCCACGAGCCGGGGCGGATCGCCGACGGCGCCACCGGCGACATCGCGTGCGACCACTTCCACCGGTACCAGGAGGACGTCGACCTCATGGCCGGGCTCGGCGTCGACGCCTACCGCTTCTCGGTGGCGTGGCCGCGTGTCCAGCCCGACGGCACCGGCCCGACCAACCCGGCCGGCGTCGCGTTCTACGACCGGCTCGTGGACGCGTTGTTGGCCAAGGGGATCGACCCGGTGGTCACGCTCTTCCACTGGGATCTCCCGCAGGCGCTGGAGGAGAAGGGCGGCTGGCTGAGCCGAGACACGGCCTTCCGCTTCGCCGACTACGCCGAGCTGGTCGCCCAGGCACTCGGCGACCGCGTGCGACTCTGGATCACGCTCAACGAGCCGTTCATCCACATGACCCTCGGATACGCCACCGGCGAGCACGCGCCCGGCCAGACTCTCCTCTTCGGCGCGCTCCCCGTGGCGCACCACCAGTTGCTCGGCCACGGGCTGGCGGTGGCGCGGCTGCGGTCGCACAGCTCCGGCGCGGTAGCGATCACCAACAACTACTCCCCCGTCTGGCCTGTGAGTGATGGCGACGCGGAGGCTGCGGCCGCCTATCACGCCCTGCACAACCGGCTCTTCACCGACCCACTGCTCGGGCGCGGCTATCCGGAGCTGGGCCTCGACCCGACGGTGGTACACGACGGCGACCTCGACACGATCGCCACACCGCTCGACGCGCTGGGCGTCAACTACTACAACCCCACCGGGGTACGTGCACCGTCCACTCCAGACAGCCCATTGCCGTTCGAGTTCGAGCCGCTCTCCGGTTACCCCACCACGGCGTTCGGCTGGCCGGTCGTCCCGGACGGCCTGCGCGAGTTGCTCGTGTGGCTCAAGGAGGAGTACGGCGACGCGCTCCCGCCGATCCACGTGACCGAGAGCGGCTGCGCGTACGACGGGATCGACGACCCCGAGCGTGTGTCCTATCTGGACGGGCATATCGCAGCGGTTCGGACGGCCATCGAGTCTGGTGTGGACGTACGCGGCTTCTTCGTCTGGTCCCTTCTGGACAACTTCGAGTGGGCCGAGGGGTACACCAAGCGGTTCGGGCTTGTGCACGTCGACTACGACACGCAGCTGCGCACGCCGAAGACGTCGTACGCCTGGTACCGGGATCTCATCAGAGCCTCCCGATGACCGCCGGGATCGCACCGCTGCCCGCCGCGCTCGCCGAGCCGACCGTACCGGTGCGGCGAAGCTGGATCGCGCTTCTGTTCAGCGCCAACCTCGGCG
This sequence comes from Phytohabitans kaempferiae, assembly GCF_042433955.1. NCBI lineage: Bacteria > Bacillati > Actinomycetota > Actinomycetes > Micromonosporales > Micromonosporaceae > Phytohabitans > Phytohabitans kaempferiae. Next base: position 73,438 of record NZ_JBHLUH010000079.1, read on the forward strand.
TGTGGATGGCGTTCTTCACACCGATCCAGGTGCTGCTGCCCAACCAGGTGGAGCTGATCGACCCGGCCAACAAGGAGGCGATGTTCGGCTGGGTGACAGCGCTCGGCGCGCTCGCGGCGGTCATCGCCAACCCGTTGGCCGGTGCGCTCTCCGACCGCACCAGCCCGCGTCTCGGCGGCCGCGACTACGGGCGGCGCCACGTGTGGACGTTCTCCAGCGCGATCCTCGGCGCGGTGTCGCTGGCGATCCTGGGCCAGCAGCGCACGATCGTCGGCGTCGCGGTGTGCTGGATCGCCGCGCAGGTGTGCTTCAACGCCGCATTGGCCACGCTCACCGCCGCGATTCCCGACCGGGTACCGGTGGCGCAGCGCGGTGGCGTCTCCGGCTGGGTCGGCATCCCGCAGTCGCTCGGCCTGGTCGTCGGCGCCGTACTGGTCACCGCGATCTTCACCGAGAACAAGGCGGGGTACTACGCGGTCGCGGTGGCCGTGCTGATCCTGGCGCTGCCCTTCGCCCTGCTCACGCCGGACGACCCGCTGCCGCGTACGCACCGGCCGAGAGCCCCGCTCCTCGCCGGGCTGTGGATCAGCCCGCGCCGCCATCCGGACTTCGCCTGGGCCTGGGGCACGCGCTTCCTCGTCCAGGTCGGCAACGCGCTCGGCACGCTCTACCTGCTCTACTTCCTCCAGGATGGGGTGGGGTACCACGATCCCGAGGGTGGCCTGCTCGTCCTCATCCTGATCTACACGGCGGGCATGATGGCCACGGCGGTGGTGGCGGGACGGCTCTCCGACCGTTCCGGGCGCCGCAAGGTCTTCGTGATCTGGTCCGGCGTGATCATGGCGGTGGCGGCGGTCCTGCTGGCCGTCTGGCCGCTCTGGGCGACGGCGGTCGTGGCGGCGGTGCTGCTCGGTGCCGGATACGGCGTCTACCTGGCCGTCGACGCCGCGCTGATCACGCAGGTGCTCCCTCGCGCCACCGACCGGGGCAAGGACCTGGGCGTTATCAACATCGCCAACTCGGCCCCGCAGGTGCTCGGCCCGGCGATGAGTGCCCCGATCGTGGTACACCTCGGCGGTTACCCCACGCTGTACGCGCTGACCGCCGTCGTCACCCTCCTCGGCAGCGTATTCGTCGTACGGATACGCTCGGTGGCGTGACCGTACGCACGCGCTTCGCCCCTTCTCCGACCGGTATGTTCCACGTCGGCGGTGCCCGCTCGGCGTTGCAGAGCTGGCTCTACGCGAAGCAGCAAGGCGGCGCCTTCGTCCTGCGGATCGAGGACACCGACGCCGCCCGCAACCGCCCCGAGTGGACCGAGGGCATCCTCAACGCGCTCGACTGGATCGGCATCACGCGCGGCACCTACGAGGGTCCGTACTTCCAGTCGGCCAATGCCGGTGAGCACCGCGCCGCCGCCGACAAGCTGTTCGCCGCCGGCCGTGCGTACTACTGCGACTGCACCCGCGAGGACGTGCAGGCCCGCACCGGCTCGCAGTACCAGGGATACGACGGCTTCTGCCGCGACCGCGGCCTGACCGCGGGCCCCGGCCGGGCGCTGCGCTTCCGCACCCCCGACGACGGCCTCACCGTCGTGGTCGACCTCATCCGCGGCGAACCGACCTGGGAAAACAAGCTGCTGGAAGACTTCGTGATCGCCCGCGGCGACGGCTCGCCCGTCTTCCTGCTGGCCAACGTCGTCGACGACATGACACAGGGCATCACGCACGTGATCCGCGCCGAGGAGCACCTGCCCAACACGCCGAAGCAGCAGCTGCTGTGGGACGCGCTGGGCGTGAAGCCGCCGGTCTGGGCACACCTGCCGGTCGTCGTCAACGAGAAGCGGCAGAAGCTCTCCAAGCGGCGCGACAAGGTGGCGCTGGAGGCGTACCGCGACGAGGGCTACCTCGCCGACACCATGCGCAACTACCTGATGCTGCTCGGCTGGGCGCCGAGCGGCAACCGGGAGATCGTGCCCTGGTCGGTGATCGAGGAGGAGTTCCGGCTCGAGGAGGTAAACCCGTCGCCGGCGTTCTTCGACGAGAAGAAGCTGCGCGCCTTCAACGGCGAGTACATCCGCGCCCTCGACGAGCGCGGCTTCGTCGAGGCCTGCCAGCCGTGGCTCACCGGCACCGAGACGATCCCGCCGCCCCCCTGGCGCCCGGAAGACTTCGACCCGGCCGCCTTCGCCGCGGTGGCGCCGCTCGCCCAGACCCGGATCACCGTGCTGAGCGAGATCGTCCCCAACGTCGACTTCCTCTTCGTACCGTCTCCGGAGATCGACGAGGCCTCGTGGGCGAAGGCGATGAAGGAGGGCGCCGGCGACCTGCTCGGCGCCGCTGCCGCCGCCTTCGCCGCCCTCCCCTCGTGGGACGCCGAGTCGCTGAAGGCGGCGCTGGAGGCGGTCGGCGCCGAGCGCGGTCTCAAGCTCGGCAAGGCACAGGCCCCGGTGCGGGTCGCGGTCACCGGCCAGGGCGTGGGGCTGCCGCTGTTTGAGTCGCTGGTGGTGCTCGGCAAGGAGCGCACGCTGGCCCGCATCGAGGCCGCCCGCGTCCGCCTCCCCTGACGGGACCGCAGGCATTAAAAGACCCGGCCCACAAGGGACCGGGTGAGTAATACGGAGAAGTCTAGCGGTGAGGTGGCGGCTTCGCCACCTCACCAGCCCGCCGGTTTGGCGTAGCCGCCGGCCGGATCGGACAGTTGATGGCGCAAATAGTCCACCGCCGTCAGCTTGCGCCACCAATGGTTGCCGACGCCTTCGTCTTTCGTGCCCGCCAGATCGCCGGCGAACAATCCCGAGCGTGGATTGACGTGACCCACGGGCACGCGTGCGCGCGCGGTCAGCACCGGCAGCCGGAGGTCACTGTCGTTGGAGATCACGACCACGCCGTCAACGCGCTCCTCGAGGATGTCGACGAGCAGGTGTGTGGCGACGTTTACATCCGTGCCCTTCTCCTCCTGGTGAAGGTGGGACACCATGAAGATCGCCCGAGGGTCTGAGGCGCCTTGCGGGGATAGCGGCTCACGGTACGCCGACTTCGCTGTTGGTGATGACCCGCCAACTCAGCGTCGACCACATAGGACGCACATGGCCTCTCTCTGGCGCACCGCTGGATCGGTGTCAAGAAGCGGCGGGCGGCTCCGACCGAGGGGTGGAGAGAAACCTCGAGGAGGAGACATGACCACAACGTCGTGCCCTGAACCCCGGCCCCCCACGCTCGCGTGCGGACGGTTACGATTCGGCCGCCGAATGAATGGGCCTGTCGTCAGCCAAGCGATGATCGCAGATAGTTCCAAAAACCTGGTCAGCGCATGCAACCACACAGGACTTGGCGGAGTCTTTGGTTAAAGCGGATCGTCGGCCGGCACCACGGGCGAGGCCATCCATCGGGGCGGGGAGGTCGGTCATGGTCGCAGGGGTGAGCCGCCGGTGGTTCATGAGCGGAGCGGTCCTCGTCGCCATCGCCGCGCCCCTGCTCGCTCCCTCGCCGGTCCTCGCCGCGCCGCCGAAGCCCGACACCATCACGATCGCCGGTGACGATCTGGCCGAGCCGATCACGGTGCGGTCCAAGCCCGCGCCGGAGCTCTTCGCGGCCGTGCTGAGCCAGGTGAGCTGGCTGGCCGATGCCAAGGGCCAGACCAGTTCGCCCAAGGCGGGCAACCTCGGCCCGAAGTACACGGTGGTCGTGCACGTCGGCGAGCAGGCCAAGCAGACCTACGACCTCTACCCGCTGGCCGCCGGCGGGCCGCGCGCCTTCCGCCCGGCCAAGCAGCCCGACAAGCGCAAGACGACCAACGCGTGGTTCTACGGGCGGCTGACGATGTCCGAGACGCTGCGGGCGACCGGCGTGCCGCTGCCGGAAAAGCCGGAGACGCTGCACGGCGGCATCGGTGGCGGCGAGCGCGTCTTCGACGAAGACACGCTCAACCCAGGCCGCGACCTCGACAAGCTGCTCGGCGACCTGCGCGAGGTGCTGCTGCTCAACGGCGCCGTGGTGCTGGTCATCACGCTGGGGCTGGCGGGCATCTCGCTGCTGGTCCGCCGCCGCACGCGCTAGCCGAGGTCGTGGACCGCGGAGGGCGAGGCCGCGGGAGCGGCGGTCTTGACCACGGCGGACGTCGCGGTAGCCCGGATTCTGTCTAGGATCGCGGACGGTCCGCGATGGACTCGATCAGGTGGATGAGGTCGCGCAGGTCGGCCTCGAACTCGGCGTCCCAGTCGACGTCGCCGCCCAGCCACCGGGAAAGCCGCTGGTGGGCCGGCAGCTCCCGCTGGTCGGCGGCCGCCTCGGCGCCGTGGTGCCTGGCGGCAAACCGCCCGTTGACCTCCGACGTGGCATACCCCAGCACGAACGTGGAGAGCATGCGCTCCAGGCGAGGTATCTCCGGCTCGGGCACACCCGCGTCGAGCAATGCGGCGTAGATCAGGTCGACCACGCGCAGGGCGTCCGGCGTGGCCGAGGGGCGGTCCATGAGCAGCGGGTACGCGCCCGGGTGAGCGCTCGCCAGCGCCCGTGCGGCACGCGCCACGGCGCGCAGCCGCTCGCGCCAGTCGCCCGGCTGGCGGCCGTCCGGCACGGCACCGGCGGGCAGCAGCTCGGCGAGCAGGCGGTCGACCAGCCCGTCGAGCAGGTCGTCCTTGGTGCCGACGTACGGGTACAGCGCCATCGAGGTCAGCCCCAGCCGTCGCGCGACGGCACGCATCGAGACCGCCGCCAGGCCGCGCTCGTCGGCCAGGGCTAGCGCTTCGTCCAGAATCTGCTGTTTTGCCCGCACTCGTACAGCCTAGAGAGGGCGCTCAGCACCACCGGCCCGGCGGGCGCTCCCGCCGTGTCGCGCGGGCCCGGGGGCGTACGGCACCGTGCCGGTGGGCCCCCGCCCACCCCGACCGGCTGGACCGGCAGACCGCCGGGCCGTGCCGCTCGGGCACGACCGTGCGCCCTTCGTCCGCCGGTGGCTCCACCAGCGGAACGGGCTGCGCGTCAGCCTCGGCCGACACCGCCCCGGAGGCGCCGGACGGCACCGACTCCTCCACCGGCTGCGGCCCGGCCCCGCAGACCCACCGCAGTTGCCTGCCGGGCAACCCGTGCTCGCCCAGCAGGTAGTGCTGCTCGCTCTCGGCGCTGCCGTGCTCGGCCTCCCCGTGCGCCATATATCGATCTCCTCACCGGCGGATCACCGCCTGTACCAGGCACCCCCGCTGCCTACTACATCACTCCTTGGCCCGAGCCGGAAATAACGTGGCCCACAGTGGGAAAGCGATCATCCAGACGACGAGCGCCCGGTCAGCCCGGCTGAGCTGTTCGGTCCGGCTCGAATCACCGACAAAGGCGATACCGCCCGCCAGCGGGCCACGCATCCCAGCCTCGCCGGACCTCGGCGGCTCGCCCTCGCCCGCCGAGCGGGAATCCGCGTACATCCTTTGACGGACGCCCGCGCACCACGGCTCGTCACGCGGTCGGACGTCGCGCGGCCCCACCTGTGATGTGATCGGAACGTGTCCCGGGCAATGCGGCGTGACCTGACCCTGGCGGGCCTCTCGCTGGCCGGCGGGCTCGTCATGCTCGCGCTGGGCATCGCGCACACCGTCCAGCCGTGGCCGATCGACGTGCCCACAGCGCTCTACGTACCGTCGCTCGTGGTCGCCTGCGTGGCGCTGGCCCTGCGCCGCGTCGCCACCCGCACCTGCCTCGCGCTCGGCACGGTCGCCGTCGCCACCGACGTCGCGCTGGGCAGCTCACTCGGCACGCTGCTGGTGTACTCGCAGGTCCTCTACGACGCCTGCCTGTACGGCTCGGCGCGCATGTGGCGCGTGCTGCTGCGCATCGGCATCGTGCTGAGCGCGGCCGCGGCCGTGGCGGGCCCGATCCTCGCCGGCTCGTGGCGAGGGCTGCAACTGGCCGTACCCGCGGTTTTGATCCTTATTCTCCCGGTGGTGACGGCGATCAGCGTGCGGCAGTACCGCGACCAGGCCGCCGCCGAGCGGGCCCGCGCCGAGCAGACCGCCCGCCTCGTCGAGCTGGACCGCCGCCAGGCCGTCACCGCCGAGCGCACGCGCATGGCCCGCGAGCTGCACGACGTGATCGCCAACCACATGAGCGCGGCGGCCATCCACGCCACCGCAGCCCTGTCCGTGCACGATCGCGACCCGGCGGCGGTCGAGCAGGCGCTCAAGGTGATCCGGGAGAACAGCGTGCAAGGGCTCGCCGAGATGCGCCAGATGATCGACCTGCTCCGCGAGGGCGCCACCGAGGACGAGCCCACCCGCGCCCGCCTCGCCGAGCTGGACCAGCTCATCGCCCAGGCGCGCGGTGCCGGCCTGACGGTGAGCGTGGCGACCACCGGCGAGCCCCGGCCGCTGCCAGTGGGGGTCGACCTGGCGGCGTACCGGATCGTGCAGGAGTCGCTCACCAACGCGCTGAAGCACGGCACGGGGCGGGCGAACGTGGCGGTCGAGTACCGCACCGCCGCGATCACGCTCACCGTGGAAAACCCCATCAACAGCGGATCCCCGGTACCCGGGGCGGGCGCCGGCCTGATCGGCATGCGCGAGCGGGCGGCGCTGCTGCACGGCCGCTTCGACGCCGGTCACGAGGACGGCCGGTGGCGTGTGTACGCCGAACTCCCCACCGCGGAGGCCGCCGCGTGACCGCGATGATCAGGACGGTCGTCGCGGACGACCAGGACGCGGTCCGCGCGGGCTTGACGATGATCCTGAACGGCGCGCCCGACGTGGAGGTCGTGGGCCTGGCCGCCGACGGCGAGGAGGCGCTGGCGCTCTGCCGCGACCTCCGCCCCGACGTGGCGATCGTGGACGTACGCATGCCACGCCTGGACGGCATCTCCGCCACGCGCGAGATCGTCGCCGAAGGGCTGGCCGACGTGCTGGTGCTGACCACGTTCGACCTGGACGAGTACGTCTTCGGCGCCCTCCGGGCCGGCGCGGCCGGCTTCCTGCTCAAGGACACCGACGCCGAGGGCCTGGTGGCCGCGGTCCGCACCGTCGCCCGCGGGGACGGCATCATCGCGCCGGGCGTGACCCGCCGGCTGATCAGCGCGTTCGCCGCCACCGCGCCCGGCGCGCCCGCCGCCCTGCGCGAAGCGGTGGCCGCCCTCACCCCGCGCGAGCGAGACGTACTCGCCTGCCTCGGGCTCGGCCTGTCCAACCAGGAGATCGCCGAGCGCCTGGCGATGGCCGGGTCGACCACGAAGACCCACGTCAGCCGGATCCTGACCAAGCTGGGGCTGCGAAGTCGCGTACAGGCCGCGATCCTCGCCCAGGACCTCAACTTGTCGATCTAGGAATAGACCGAATGATCGGCCAATGTCCCCCAACGGCAGCGCGCGCCAACATCGGACCCGAACCGAAGCTCGGCAGTGATCGGCACGGCGAAAGGACGGATGGCGTGTGGCGCTGCCACGACGACCAAGATCGAGCGCGCGTGACATATCGGATGACGTCGTGCTTGCCCAATATGGGCGCGAGGGAGCCAAGCAGACCTTCAGGACGGGTCCTCGTCCCGACCGCGAGAGCGCCCAGAGCTTGACCGTGGGTCCCTGCACGGTCGACCAGGTGACGCGGATCGTCACCGGCCGATTTCCGGACGTGCGGGATCGGGTGCGGCACACCACCGCGGGCCAGCTTCGCGCGGCCGGCTTCGCCGTGGTGTCGTCGCCGACGGCGCGAAACCCCGGCCACGTGTCGGTCTATGTGCCAGACGGCCCCGTTCCGTGGGACGATGAGACCCAGGCCGCGTTTGAGCTGTGCTTTCAGGAGGGAGCGCCGTGATGGCCGTTCGTGTCACGCATGGGCCCACTCCCGGGCACTATGCCCACGTCGCGTCGGTCGGTCGCACCGACAGCGTCGTGCTCGACGAATACAACGGGGTCCCCTCGCTCCTGATATTGGAGATTGACGATGTGCCCATCCTCGGCTGGATGGTGCATGGTCATGGCCAGGAGCATCAGCTCTGGATCTACCTTCCGTTGGAGCGAGACGAGGTCGAAGAGCTGCTTGACGACCCGACTGTCTTGATGGCCGAGTGGGTTGCTCACAAGGCCGGGCGCGCCGCCTTCCTGGGCATGGCCCGTCGAGGAGTGCTGATCCTGACCTCCGAGTGGGTCGTGCCGCGTGTCTCGCCAAAGGCGCTCCCCCTGGCGGCGGCGAGGGCAAATCGAGACGAGCTCGAGCGCGTGTTGAGCCTGAGCAACGATCTCCCCGGTGTCACGACGGAGGCACTGCGCGCCAGCGAACGCACGTCGCAGGAGCTCGCCGACGTCTCCTGACCGGCCCTAGCTGTGCCGATAGGTGCGGGCGGTCACCGCGCGGGCGGTGAGCGGCACCACCGTCAGGGCCAGCAGCCAGCCGCCCAGAACGTCGGTCGGCCAGTGGGCGAGCAGCAGCACGCGGCTCGCGGCCACGAAGAGCGCGAACGCCGCCGCGCCCGCCACCAGTGCCGCCCGGCCCAGCGCGCCAGGTGTGGCCAGAGCAGCAGCACCGCCACCAGCGCGGCCGACGCGGCCTGCGAGGTGTGGCCGCTGGGGAAGCCGTTGCTGCCGACGAAGACGAAGCCGTACGGTGGGCGGGGGCGGTGCAGCGTCCAGTGCATGAGGCCCCACAGCACCGGCACGAGCGCGGTGACCCAGGCGACGAGGTACCCCTCCGGGCGGTGCCGGCGCAGCAGCAGGGCCACGGTGGCGATGACGCCGGCCGCCACGAAGGGGAGGGTCGCCGCGACGTCGGTGGCCACGCGCAGTACGTCGATCAGGCCGGGGTGGTCGGTGCCGTACCGCCGCAGGTCTTCGCTCAGCGCGATGTCCAGCCGTTCGATCGGGGCCCAGTCGCCGAGCACGACCGCCATCAGCGCGAGAAACGCGGCCAGTGACACGAGCGGCACGACCGGCGGAGGGCGGGCGATCATCTTGGCCATAGTGGCACGGACGCCGGCATGACAGTCTGGATCAATGAACCACGGCCGAGTGAGGACCTGGCGTGCAGGCGCCGCGCTCTCCAGTTGAAAATGGTTCGGTGCCACCGGGAAGTGACGACGGCGCCGCGCTGAGCGAGACCGTGCGGCGGATCGAGCGGTCCGCCGGCGCCCTCGCGACCGCGAGCGTGGCCCGCATGGACGAGACCCTCCCCTGGTTCCGCGAGCTCCCGGCCGACCAGCGGGCTTGGGTCATGCTGGTGGCCCAGGCGGGCGTGCGTTCCCTGGTGGAGTGGCTGCGGCGGGACGGCCGGCGGCCCACGCAGGATCTCGCCGACGAGATCTTCGAGGCGGCGCCGACCGCGCTGGCCCGCTCGATCTCACTCCAGCAGACGGTGGCGCTGGTCAAGGTCACCATCGACGTGGCCGAGGAGCAGGTGGGGCACCTGGCCGCCTCCGGCGAGGAGGCCGCCCTGCGCGAGGCGGTGCTGCGCTTCTCCCGGGAGGTGGCCTTCTCGGCCGCCCGGGTCTACGCGCGGGCCGCCGAGTCGCGTGGCACCTGGGACGCGCGGCTCCAGGCCCTGCTGGTCGACGCGCTGCTGCGTGGCGACTCCTCGGACGTACTGGCCAGCCGGGCGGCCGCGCTGGGCTGGGCGGACGCCCCGCCGGTGGCGGTCGCGGTGGGGCGCTCCCCGGGCGGCGAGGCGGCCGCGGTGCTGCACACGGTCTACCGGGCGGCGCGGCGGATCGGCGTGGAGATCATCGGTGGCGTCCACGGCGACCGGCTCGTGCTCGTGCTGGGCGGCGCCACCGACCCCCTCGACGCGACCGCGAAGCTGCTGGCCGGCTTCGGCGCGGGTCCGGTCGTGGTGGGTCCGGCCGTGACCACGCTCGACGAGGCGACCGAGTCGGCGCGGGCGGCGCTGGCCGGCTTCCGCGCGGCGCCCGGATGGCCCGCCGCCCCGCGCCCGGTGGCCGCCAGCGACCTGCTCCCGGAGCGCGCGCTCGCCGGTGACGTCGAGGCCCGTCGCCGCCTCCGGCAGGATGTGTACGGCAGCCTGCTGCGGGTCGGCGGCGAGCTGCTGGACACCCTCGACGCGTTCTTCGCCGCCGGCGGGGTTTTGGAGGGCGCGGCCCGGGCACTCTTCGTCCACCCGAACACGGTGCGTTACCGGCTCCGCCGGGTCGCCGACGTCACCGGCCTGTCGCCGCTGACCCCGCGGGACGGGTTTGCCCTGCGGGTGGCGCTCACGATCGGACGGCTCGATCCGCCTGCGCCTATGACGCAGACCACAGCCTGAACGCTCCTTAGGGCGTAATCTGCGATCTTTGTAGGGTCTCCACAAAGTCCGTAGTGTGGTTTGGTGTATGCCAGCAACCACCTGACCCGTGAGTATCAAGGAAAGTCTTAGTCGTGCTCGCCGTACTCTCGCCCGGACAGGGCTCCCAGAAGCCCGGATTCCTCGCCCCATGGCTGGAGCTGCCCGGCACCGAGGCGCGCCTGCGGTGGTGGTCGGCCCTGGCCGGGGTCGACCTGGTGCACCTGGGCACCGAGGCCGGCGCCGACGAGATCAGGGACACCGCGCGCACGCAGCCGCTCCTGGTCGCCGCCGCGCTCCTGGCCGCCGAGCACCTCCCCATGTACGACGTCTCCGTCGTCGCCGGCCACAGCGTCGGCGAGGTGGGCGCGGCCGCGCTGGGCGGGGTGCTCTCGCCGGAGGCGGCGATCACCTTCGCCGGCGTGCGCGGCCGTGAGATGGCCGCCGCCTGCGCTCTCGAGCCCACCAGCATGGCCGCGCTGCTCGGCGGCGAGCCCGAAGAGGTGGTGGCCGCGATCGAGCAGTACGGGCTCTACCCCGCCAACCGCAACGGCGCCGGCCAGATCGTCGCGGCCGGCGCGATCGACAAGCTGGAAAAGCTGGCCGCCGAGCGCCCCGCCGGCGCGCGGGTCCGCACGCTTCAGGTGGCCGGCGCGTTCCACACACCGTTCATGGCGCCCGCCGAGCGGGCGCTCGCCGCCGTTGCGGCCGGGATCACGCCCGCCGACCCGAGCAAGATCGTGCTGTCCAACCTGGACGGTTCCGCCGTCAACCACGGTCGCGAGCTGCTCCAGCGGCTGGTCCGCCAGGTCACCGCCCCGGTGCGGTGGGACCTGTGCATGCGTACGCTCGCCGACCTCGGCGTCACCGCCGTGATCGAGCTGGCCCCCGCCGGCACGCTGACCGGGCTGATCAAGCGAGAGCTGGCCGCCACCGGCGTACCCGAGATGGTCTCCCTCAACACTCCCGCCGACCTGGCCGCGGCCCGCGACCTGATCGCCCGCCACGGCGTCGCGCCCGACCACGAGCCGACCCCCCAGTTTCGGGTCGTGGTCTCGGCGAGCGCCGGCACCTTCGAGCCCGCAGCCGGCCTGGCCGAGGGCGACGACATCGCCTCCGGCCAGGTGATCGGCCATGTCGCCACCCGCCAGGGGCCGGTCGAGGTCGCCGCGCACGACGCCGGTGTCCTGACCGAGTGGCTCGCGCACCACGATGACCCGGTCGCCCCGGGCCAGCCCCTCGCCCGCATCGGAGGACATCTCTAATGGCCGGTTCGCGCATCCTGTCGATGGGTCACTACCAGCCGTCCCGCCTCGTCACCAACGACGACCTCGCCGCGATCGTGGACACCAACGACGAGTGGATCCGCGACCGCGTCGGCATCGCGACCCGCCGGATCGCGGAGAGCGAGACCGTCGCCGACATGGCCAGCGCCGCCGCCGGCAAGGCACTTGCCGCCTCCGGCCTCACCGCGGCCGACATCGACATGGTGGTCGTGGCCACCTGCTCCTCGATCGACCGCTGCCCCAACGTGGCCAGCCGGGTCGCCAACAAGCTGGGCATCGCCGCGCCCGCCGCGATGGACGTCAACACCGCCTGCTCCGGCTTCTCGTACGCGCTGGGCACCGCCGACCACGCCATCCGGGCCGGCGCCGCCAGCAACGTCATCGTGATCGGCTCGGAGAAGCTCTCCGACATCACCGACTGGAGCGACCGTTCCACCTGCGTGCTCTTCGGTGACGCGGCTGGCGCGGCGGTAGTCACCGCGTCGTCCGAGGGCGAGCCGCCGGGCATCGGGCCGGTCGTGTGGGGCTCGGCGCCGGAGAAGGGCGACGTGCTCAGGATCGAGGGCTGGCAGCCGTACATCCAGCAGGAGGGTCAGACGGTCTTCCGCTGGGCCACCACGATGCTGGCCCCGCTCGCCCGGCAGGCGTGCGAGCGGGCGGGCATCGAGCCGGAAGAGCTCGCGGCCTTCGTGCCGCACCAGGCGAACGCCCGAATCATCGACGGTATCGTCAAGCGACTCGGCGTCCCCAACGCGGTGATCGCGAAGGACATCGTCGAGTCGGGCAACACCTCCGCGGCCAGCGTGCCGCTGGCCCTGTCGAAGATGATCGAGCGGCGCGAGGTGCCTTCCGGCGCCCCGGTGCTGCTGTTCGGCTTCGGCGGCGGCCTCACATACGCCGGACAGGTGATCCGCTGTCCGTGAGCTTTGCCGCCGTCCGCGGACACCGAGCAGCGGGAGCGAAGCGACCAAAGCGACTGAGGTCCACAGGCGGCAGCAAAGGCGCGCGAGCCGCCCTCGCGGCGCGCGGGCAACAACTACCAGACGATCCCATTGCAGGAGAGGAAACAATCCCCATGACCCGTGACGAGATCATCGCCGGCCTCGCCGAGATCCTCGAAGAGGTCGCCGGTGTAAACCCGGACGACGTGGCCGAGGAGAAGTCGTTCACCGACGATCTCGACGTGGACTCGCTCTCGATGGTCGAGGTCGTAGTCGCGGCCGAGGAGAAGTTTGGCGTCAAAATCCCAGACAACGAGGTGCAGAACCTCAAGACTGTCGGTGACGCTGTCTCCTACATCGAGAGCAACGCCTGATCATGCCTTCCACCGACGTCGTCGTCACCGGGCTCGGCGCGACCACCCCGTTGGGCGGGGACGTCGCGTCCACCTGGGACGCAATGCTTGCCGGCCGCTCCGGGGTGGGTCCGCTCACCCAGGAGTGGGCGCAGTCCCTCCCGGTACGGATCGCCGCGCAGCTCGCGGTCGAGCCGTCCGAGAAGATCGAGCGGGTCAAGATGCGCCGGCTCGACCGTTCCGAGGCGGTCGCCCTGATCGCCGCGCACGAGGCGTGGGCCGACTCCGGCCTCGCCGACGCTGGGCTCGACACCGAGCGGCTCGGGGTCAGCGTCGGCAGCGGCATCGGCGGCGCGATGACGCTGCTGGCCCAGGACGACATCCTGGAGACCTCCGGGCCCCGCAAGGTCTCGCCGCACACCGTGCCGATGCTGATGCCCAACGGCCCGGCCGCCTGGGTCGGCCTCGAACTGGGCGCCAAGGCCGGCGTGCACTCGGTCGCCAGCGCCTGCGCCACCGGCGCCGAGGCGATCTCGCTCGGCCTCGACATCATCCGTTCGGGCCGCGCCGACGTGGTCGTGGCCGGCGGCACCGAGGCGGTCGTGCACCCGCTGCCGATCGCCGGCTTCGCCTCCATGCGGGCCATGTCGGTGCGCAACGACGATCCCGAGCGGGCCTCCCGCCCGTGGGACAAGGGGCGCGACGGCTTCGTCCTGGGCGAGGGAGCCGGCGTCATCGTCCTGGAGCGGGCCGACCACGCCAAGGCCCGCGGCGCCAAGGTGTACGCGCGCCTGGCCGGCGCCGGCGTCACCTCGGACGGGTTCGACATCGTGCAGCCCGACCCGCAGGGGGCCGGCTTCATCCGGGCCGTCCGCAAGGCGCTCGCCGACGCCGATCTGAGCGGCAAGGACATCGTGCACGTCAACGCGCACGCCACGTCCACGCCGACCGGTGACATGGTCGAGGTCGCCGGCCTGCGGGCCGCGCTCGGCGACCACCTGGTGCTCACCTCGACCAAGTCGATGACCGGTCACCTGCTCGGCGCGGCCGGCGCGGTGGAGACCATCGCCACGATCCTGGCCATCCGTGACGGGGTCATCCCGCCCACGATCAACCTCGAAGACCCCGAAGACGGACTGCTCGACGTTGCCGCGCACAAGGCCCGGCACCTCGACATCCCCGTCGCGCTGAACAACTCGTTCGGCTTCGGCGGTCACAACGTCGCGCTGCTCTTCGCGCGTCCCTGACCAGAGGAGCCGCCGTGACCACCACCACGCCTGTCACCGCCGACGCGGCCGCGGTCGACCACCGCGACCCGGAGGTACGGCTGCGCGCCCTCTTCGACACCGGGTCGTTGCGGCTGATGATCCCGCGTGACGACTCCGGCGTCCTGTGGGCCCGGGGCGAGATCGACGGCACGCCCGCGGTCGCGTACGCCACCGACGGCACCAGGATGGGAGGCGCGATGGGCGGCGAGGGCTGCCGCCACATCGCCGACGCGATCGACGCGGCGGTACGCGAGCGCGTTCCGGTGCTCGGGCTCTGGCACTCCGGTGGCGCCCGGCTGGCCGAGGGCGTGCTCGCCCTCGACGCGGTCGGTCAGGTCTTCGCGGCGATGGTGCGGGCCTCGGGGCGCGTACCGCAGATCTCGGTGGTGCTCGGCCCGGCGGCGGGCGGCGCGGCGTACGGGCCGGCGCTGACCGACATCGTGGTTATGGCCGGCGCCGGCCGGATCTTCGTGACCGGCCCGGAGGTGGTCCGCTCGGTCACCGGCGAGCAGGTCGACATGGAGCGCCTCGGCGGCCCCGAGCCGCACGGGCGCCGCTCGGGCGTGGTGCACGTGACCACCAAGGACGACGCGTCGGCGCTGGCCGAGGCGCGCAAGCTGGCCCACCTGCTCGGCCACCAGGGTCGCCTCTCCCCCGCCGACGTCCCGGTCGGCACCGACGGCGGGCACGACATGGCCGCCGCGATGCCGCCCGAGGCAAACCGGGCGTACGACGTCAAGCCGGTGGTGAGGGCGCTGCTCGACGGCGAATCGGTCGAGCTGCACGCCCGCTGGGCGCCCAACATCGTAACCACGCTGGGCCGCTTCGCCGGCCGTACGGTCGGGGTCATCGCCAACAACCCGCTGCGCCTGGGCGGCTGCCTCGACTCGGCCAGCGCCGAGAAGGCGGCCCGCTTCGTGCGGATGTGCGACGCGCTCGGCGTACCGCTGATCGTGCTGGTCGACGTGCCCGGCTACCTGCCGGGTCTGGGCCAGGAGTGGGACGGCGTGGTGCGGCGCGGCGCGAAGCTGCTGCACGCGTTCGCCGAGGCGGTCGTGCCACGGGTGACGCTGGTGACCCGCAAGGCGTACGGCGGCGCCTACATCGCGATGAACTCCCGCTCGCTCGGGGCGACCGCGGTCTTCGCCTGGCCCAACGCGGAACTCGCGGTCATGGGCGCCTCGGCGGCGGTCAACATCCTGCACCGCAAGAAGCTCGCCGCCGCCCCGATCGAGGAACGCGAGGCACTGCGCGTGCGGCTCGTCGAGGAGCAGACCCGGGTCGCCGGCGGCGTCGGCCGGGCGCTGGAGATCGGCGTGGTCGACGGCGTGATCAAACCGGAAGAGACCCGGCGGCGGATCGCCGAGGCGCTGGCCGCCGCGCCGGCGGCGCGGGGCGCGCACGGCAACATCCCGCTGTAGTCGAACATCCCGCTGTAGTCGAACATCCCGCTGTAGTCGAACATCCCGCTGTAGTCGAACATCCCGCTGTAGCGTGACGGGGCCCTCCCGAGGGAGGGCCCCGTACAGGCGGCTCAGCGCCGGTTGTAGAGGCGCATCGTCAGCGTGCCGAAGACCACCGTGAAGAGCACGCCGGAGACGACGACCCAGGCCATGCCGGTGGTGTCCCAGCCGCCCTCCATCAGCGTGCGCACCGCGCCGACCAGGTGCGAGATCGGGTTGACATCGACGAACGCCTGCAGCCATCCCGGCATCGTGCTCGGGTCGACGAAGACGTTGCTGAGGAACGTCAGCGGAAACAGCACCATCATGCTGATCCCCATCACCGACTTCTCGCTGCGCAGCAGCAGGCCGAACATCGTCCAGATCCACGAGAACCCGAACGAGAACGCGACCAGCACGCCCATGCCCGCGGTCACACCGACCACACCGCCCTCCGGCCGGAAGCCGAGGACGAGGCCGACGCCGAGGATGACCAGGGACGCCAGCGTGTACCGCAACGCGTCGCCGAGCAGGTAGCCGATCATCGCGGAGGGTCGCCAGATCGGCAGCGTGCGGAACCGGTCGAAGACCCCCTTGGCGATGTCGGTGTTGACCGCGACGCCGGTGTACATCGTGGTCATCACGACGCTCATCACCATGATGCCGGGGAGCAGGAACTGAAGGTACTCGGTGGTCGAGCCGGCCAGCGCGCCCCCGAACAAGTACGTGAACATCAGCGTCATGATGATCGGGAAGGCCGTCACGTCGAAGAGCTGCTCGGGCACATGCTTGATCTTCAGCATCGCCCGCCAGCCGAACGTGACCGAGGCGGAGAACCAACTCGGCCTCGGCGGCGCCTCCCCCGGTGCCAGAACCGCCTGGAGCGTCTCCGGCGAGAACGCGCGGCCGCTGCTCTCCCCGGACTCAACCGTCGTCGTCGCGGCGGTCATGCCGTCGCCTCCTTGTCCACAGTGGTCTCCGCTTCCCGGGCGGTGCGGTCGGTCAGGGCCAGGAACACCTCGTCCAGACTCGGCTGGCCGAGGGAGAAGTCGTCCACGGTGATGCCCGCCTCGGCGAGCGCCGTGAGCGCGGCGGCGGCCTGCTCGGCTGTACGCCGGTCGCTGCTGCCGTCGCCGTCGGCCGAGACGCGGGCGGTGAGCGCGACCGGGTCGGGCTCGCGCACCACCTGCCCGCCGAGCGTGCGGGTCAGGAGCCACTCCGCCTCGGTCCGCTGCTCCGGGTCGCGCAGCCGTACGTGCACCGCCCCCGCGCCCACCGACGACTTCAGCTCGCCCGGCGTGCCCTCGGCGATCACGCGGCCCATGTCGATCACCGCGATCCGGCTGGCCAGGCGGTCCGCCTCGTCCAGGTACTGCGTGGTGAGCAGCACCGTCGTACCGTGCGAGACCACGGCCCGCACGATGTCCCACACCTGGTTGCGGCTGCGCGGGTCGAGCCCGGTGGTGGGCTCGTCCAGGAAGAGCAGCTTGGGCGTGTTGAGGATGCTGGCCGCGATGTCGATCCGCCGCCGCATACCGCCGGAGTAGTTCTTGACCTGCTTGCCGGCCGCCTCGGTCAGCCCGAACGCCTCCAGCAACTGCTCCGCACGCCGCCGCGCGGCCCGCTTGTGGTGCCCGAGCAGCCGGGCCAGCAGTATCAGGTTCTCCGCGCCGGTCAGGTCCTCGTCGACCGACGCGTACTGGCCGGTGAGACTCACCTTTCGGCGTACCTCGTCCGGTTCTCGCAGCACGTCGTGGCCGAAGACGCGGGCATCACCCCCGTCCGGCCGCAGCAGCGTGGCGAGCATGCGTACGGCGGTGGTCTTGCCGGCGCCGTTCGGGCCGAGCACGCCGTACACCGCGCCGGCGGGGACGGCCAGGTCGATGCCGTCCACCGCGCGGGTCTTGCCGAACACCTTGACCAGTCCCCTGGTCTCGATCGCCAGTCCACTCATGTTGTCTTTCTCCGTTTCTCGTCACACGTACGGGGTTTCTCGTCACACATACCGGTTCTCGTCACACGTACGGGTTCTCGTCACACGTACCGGTTCTCGTCACACGTACCGGTTCTCGTCACACGTACCGGTTCTCGTCACACGTACGGGCGGGCGGCGCGCCCCTCCCGCAGGGCCAGGCCCCACCAGGTGAGCTGGTCGAGCATGGTGCCGACCGCGTGGTCCCCCTCCTCGTCGAGCTGATCGTGCATCAGGTCGAACCGCACGCTGTCACGCATGGTGACGGCGTGCAGCTCGGTGAAGACGGGGCGCAGTTGCTCGACCGCGTACACGCCGTCGGAGCGGTAGCCGTACGACACGAAGCCGACCGGCTTGGCCCGCCACTCGTCGTACGCGAAGTCGATCGCCTGCTTGAGCGAGGCCGGGAAGCTGCGGTTGTACTCGGGCGTGACCACGACGAACGCCTCGGCCCGCCCGATCTCGGCGGCGAACGCGGCGACCGGCGGCGTCGGTGTCCTCGGGTACCGGTCGGGCAGGTCGTAGTCGAGCAGGTCGAGCACGCGCAGCGCGATGCCGTCGCGCCGCTCGGCCCGGGACACGAACCAACCGGCGATGCGGTCGCCTACCCGGCCCTCCCGAGTGCTCCCGATGATCACGGCAACGTGCAGCGGCTCCACGTCCGGTAGGCGCGAGATCCCCCGCTAGATCCGATCTAGCGGGGCGGGCAGGTCACTACGGGCGGTGGGCGCGGAGCATGAGCGAGACGCCGGGCAGCGACTTGACCGGCAGGTACCGCTCGGCGGTGATGATCGCGGTCAGGCCCAGGTTGACCACCGCCGGCAGGTCGTCGAGGTCACTGCCGGTGGAGCGGCGGCGGCGCCAGGCGGCGATCGGGCGGAGCAGCACGTTCCAGCTCCAGATCTCGTCGATGACCAGCCCGGCCTTCTCCACGACCGTGGTGAGCGACTCCCGCGTGTAGCGCCGCACGTGCCCCACCGCCACGTCGTGCGCCGACCACAGCCGCATGTCGCACGGCACGGCGATCAGCGCGGTGCCGCCCGGCCGCAGCGTACGGTGGATCTCCCCGGCCGCCGCGTGATCTTCGTCGATGTGCTCCAGGATGTCGAACGCGACGACGAGGTCGAGGCTCGCGTTGGGCAGCGGCAGCGCGCGGGCGTCCGCCCGGATCACGTCGAGCCCTCGCTCGGCGGCCACCTCCGCGCCCTCGGCGCTGTACTCCAGCGCGACCGGCGCCCAGCCGCGTCGCTTCAGCACGCGTGTGTTGCCACCGCCGGCGGCGCCGATGTCCAGCGCCCGGCGGCCGGCGGCTCCCGCACCGCTCGGCCCTGGGTCGGCCGCGGCCAGCCGGCGCAGCGCCCGGTCGAGCAGCGCCCGGCGCTCGCGGTACCACCAGTGGGCGTCTTCGAGCGCGGCCAGCTTGCGGATCTCGGTGGCCTCCACGCCGTACACCCTAGGCGCTCCTCAGGCGTCCCGGACCACACCGGGCCCTTTCCGCTTGAGGGCTGTCCGAGGCAGATTCGGGCTACCGCGATGTCCGTCGTGCTCCAGACCGCCGCTCCCGCGGCCCCGCCCTCCGCGGTCTCACAACCGCACGGCACGACAGCCTCAGAGGCGCCAGCTCACCCCGGGCTCGGGGTCGTACCGGCACATGGCGCCCGTGGAGACGGTGGCGCGCAGGTGGGCGGCCAGCTCCGGATGGCTCTCGTCCAGGCGGCGCAGCGTGTCGCGGATGCGGGCGGTGACCGTCTTGCGGGCCCGCTCGGCCTCGTCGCCCAGCCGGCGCGTACGGCCGCCCAGCCCGGCCGCCGCCCGCAACTCGTCGATCAGCGCCTTGCGCTCGTGGTCGAGCGTGGCGGCCCGCCGGTCGTCACCTCGGGAGGCGGCGTGGTCGATCTCGTCGTCGAGCCAGACGAGCCGCTGTTTGTACCGGGCCTTGGCCTCCTCGTCGAGCACCGGGTCGCCGCCCATCCGCCGGGCCGCGACCACGACCGCGCCGCCCTCGGGGCTGAGCAGCTCGACGGCGGGGACGTCACCTCCCGGCCGCCCGAGCAGCAGGTGCAGATCGCGCAGCCCCTTGGCGTCGGGCATGTGCACGGTGCGACCGGCGAAACCGAGGACCCACACCACGCCCTCGACGCGAAACTCGTTGCCCGCTCGGGCCGCGCCGTCGCCCTCGGCACCGGCCAGCCGGGGTGAGGCGTCACCTCCTGCACCAGGCGGCCGGGGTGAGGCGTCACCGCCGGCACCAGCCAGCCGCATCCCGATCTCGGCGGCCTCGGCCAAGGCGCGCCGCCGAAGCGCGTCGGCCGCCGCGGCGTCGGTGCCCGAGCCCCGGCCGGCCAGCGCCCCCGCCAGCCGGCTGCGGGCCTCGATCGCCCACGGACGGGACCGAAGCCGGTCGGCCGAGTCGGCCGCGGCGGTGAGCCGGTGGACCGCGTCGTCCCAGCGCCCGTCGGCCGCGTCCAGCGCGCCGAGCCACAGGTCGACCGGGCCGCTGATGTCGCAGCCGAAGAGCGAGACGAGCCACCGACCGGCGAACGGCACGAGCGCGGCCCGGGCCTTCTCGCGCAGCCGCGAGTCGCCCGCGGTGATCGCCACCTGCGCCTGCGCGCGCAGCCAGAGTGCCTCGCACATGGGCGGCGCGGCCGGCGGCAGCAGGCGCAGCGCAGCCTCGTGGTCGCCGGTCACCGCCGCCGCGATCGCGGCCAGCAGCGGGCCGTGCGGATGGCGCTCGTCGAGCACGGTCTGCTGGTCGGGCAGCTCCTCATATCGCCCCTGGAGCAGGTGAAGCGACCAGCGCAGGTGATCGTTCATGTACGCGAAGTGCGCCGGCCGCTCGTGGTGCTCACTGACGCCGATGACCGACCGCTCGAGCGTCGCCTCCGCGTCACGGAAGCGCCCGCTGACGGTGGCGATGATGGTCTGGTCGATCGACGCCGAGAAGGTCGAGCGTGGCTTGCCCTCGCTGCTCGCGATCGCCACGAACTGCTCGTACTGGTCGAGGTAGGCCGGGTCGCCCCGCTCCAGCAGCGCGACCCAGCGAAACGAGGCCGCGAAGTACACACCGCCCATGTCGTCGTCGCGGCGGGCCAGCCGCATCAGCTCGGCGGTGAGCTCGACCCGCTCGTCGGCGCTGCCCGGGCCCCAGATCGCGTCGTGGCGGGCCCAGATCGCCGCCTGTAGCGCCTCCTCGTCGCCCCGCTCCCGGGCCAGCTCGACAGCGCGGGCGGCCAGGTCGCGGAGCAGGTCGTCGTCGCCGCCCTCCCACGGCGCGCCGGCCAGCGACTGGTACGCCTCGCGCAGCAGCGCGACCCGGTCGCCGGGCAACTCGTGCCAGTAGCCGGTCAGCGCCGCCCGGACCAGCAGCTCGGGGTCGCCGATCTCCCGGACGAGGGCGATCACCTCGGCGTGGATCCGCCCCGCCTCCTCGCGCTCGCCGGCGTGCCGCAGCTCGCGGGCGAGGTCGAGCCCGACCGTCACGCGGCGGCGCGGCAGCGTGCCGGTCCGCTCGTACGCCCGGCGGTTGTGCCCGAGGCACTCCTCCAACGCCAGCCGGCTCCCGGCGTCGCGGGCCGCGCGCAGCAGCACCCCGACCACGTGCTCGGGCTCCAGCTCGTCGCCGGCCAGCCAGGCGTGGCGGGCCAGGTCGGCGGGGAGGAGCAGGTCGCGGTCGAGCACGCGGACCACCGTGGCGTGCAGTAGCTGCCGCTCGGCGTCGTCGAGTGCTTCGTACCGGGTCTCGCGGACCAGGTCGTGGGCGAACGCGAACCGGCCCTCGCCGAGCGCGACCACCAGCCGCGCCACCATGGCGTGGTCGAGCAGGCGGTCGACCTCGGGCACCGGCGCGGACAGCGTGGCGGCGACCACTCGGCGGTGGAACTCGCGGCCGAGCACCGCCGCGGCGGTCAGCAGCTTGACGACCGCCTCGGGCAGCATGGACATGCGGCGGCTGACGGCGTCACGCACGCCCGGGGCGATCGCGCTGGCCCCGCCGCCACTGCGCCACAGCCGGGCGGTCTGCTCCACGAAGAAGGGGTTTCCGCCGGTGCGCAGGTGCACCTCGGTCACCAGGTCGGCGTCGGGCTCGTGCCCCACGGTGCGGGCGATCAGCGCGCCCACCTCGTCGCGCTCCAGCCCGGTCAGCGTGATCGTCGTGCCCTTGGCGACCAGCGGTGCCATCAGCGGCCGGAGCGGATGGTCGGCCGCCTCCACCTCCACGTCGCGGTAGGTGGCCACGATCAGCAGCCGCTCGAACCAGGTGTGCTGCGCGGCGAACTCCAGCAGCCGCAGCGATGCGGTGTCGGCCCAGTGCAGATCGTCGAGGACCACCATGACCGGGCGGTGGTGGGAGACCGCGACCAGCGCGCTGGTGACCGCGTCGTATAGCTCGAAGCCCTCCATCGGGTCGCCGCCGGCCCGATCGCCGAGCAGCACCGACAGCCCGGCGCCACCGGCCTCGTCGGCGGCGGCCCACTCCTCGCCGGTGGCGCCCCGGCGCAGCGCCCGGACCACCTGCGTCCACGGCCAGTAGCCGGGCGTGCTGTCGGAATCCCAGCAGGCGCCGCCGAGCACCAGCGCGCCGCGCGCCCGGGCCTCGTCGGCGGTGCCGGTGACCAGCGTGGTCTTGCCGATGCCCGCCTCGCCCGTGACCAGCACGAGGCCACCGTGGCTGCCGGCCGCCCGCGCGACCTCGGCGCGCAGCAGCCCCGCGGGATGATCCCGCCCG
This sequence comes from Phytohabitans kaempferiae, assembly GCF_042433955.1. NCBI lineage: Bacteria > Bacillati > Actinomycetota > Actinomycetes > Micromonosporales > Micromonosporaceae > Phytohabitans > Phytohabitans kaempferiae. Next base: position 95,675 of record NZ_JBHLUH010000079.1, read on the forward strand.
ATGATCTCCCGACCCATGACCCCCCGACGGTACCCACTCGCACCGACAAAACGTGCGGGTCAGCGCGGGGGCAGCGCGTACACCGCCATCCGCGCGTTCTCGAAGCGCAGGGGAGCCAGGGCCGCCAGGTCCGGCGACTCCAGCCGTACGTCCCGGTCGACCACCAGCCACCTGACCCCGCGCGCCCGCAGCGCCTCGAGCCCTTCCGGTGTCGGCTCGTAGAACGCCGCGTCGTTGGCCGCCAGCAGGGCCGGGTCCCAGAACGGCTCCCACGGGCCGAGCGGCAGGCCCACCATCCGCGGCGCGAACGACCAGCCCTCGACGAGTACCGACCGCTCGGTGTACGCGCTGAGCCAGAACGAGCGGGCGTCACACCTGCCGGGCTCCTCGGGAAGCTGGCAGTGCGCGTTGGTGGCGACCACGTCGTCCGGGTCGCTGTGGTCGTGTACCCAGCGGGCGGCCTCGATCCGCGAGGCGGGCAGCGCGGTCACCGCGTACGCGCCGCCGTTGGGGTACCGGTGTGCCGCCGCCGCGTCCATCACCAGCCCTGGCGCGCCCGCGACCAGGACGGCGGTGAGCAGGTAGGGCGCGAACCGGCCGCGCCACAGCAACGCCAGCAGCGCGAGCACCAGCGCGAGCGCGAGCGCCCAGTAGAGCAGCGGCAGCAGCGGGTCGTGGCGCGGCTCCCAGGTCACGGTCGCTGGGCCGCCGATCAGCTGCACCGCGCACAGCAGCGCCGCGAAGCCGGCCGCGAACCCGATCAGCGGCCACGACATCCGCGAACCGACCACCGACGCCCAGCCCCACGCCGACAGGATCACGCCGAAGGCGAAGGCGGCCCGCACGAAGTACTGGTTGCTGCTGCCCGGATGCGCCGTCGCCAGGTAGAAGAGCGGGCCGGCCACCGCGCCGCCGAGCAGGAACCACTGCTCGGGCAGCAGCCGCAGCCGCCGCTGCCACAGCAGGGCCACGGTGCCGGCGAGCCGCAGTTGCATGTTGAGCAGGAAGGCCACGATCACCAGCGCCCAGGTGACCGCCGAGGTGGCGTACGGCGAGAGGCCCGAGAAGGGCTCCACGGTCACGCCGTGGCTCTCGAACGCGAACAGGATCGCCATCGCGAAGAGCTGCGCCGCCACCGCCATGCCGAGCGCGCCGACCACCGCCCACGGCATCCGCCGCCGGCTCACCAGCAGCGCCAGCGCGGCCACGCCGAGCGCGCCCGCCGCCACCGGGATCGAGCTGGCCTTCGCCCCGGTCGAGCCGGCCAGGAAGAGGCCCGCGAGGATCCACGTACCGGCGGTGGCCGAGCCGCGCACGATCGAGACGAGCACGCCGATCAGCGGCAGGAGCAGGACCCAGCTGTACGTCATCGACGGGCTGCCCCACACGATGAACGTCGCCTGCGTGCCGAAAAGCTGCCGGATGCCGTTTTCGTAGCCGAACTCGCCGATCGTGAACATCAGCACCGCGGCACCCACGCCCACGTACGGCCGCCGGCTGACCCGCCAGCCCACCACCGCGAGCAGCACCACCGCGAGCGCGCACAGCGCCGGCACCGCGAGCCGCAGGAAGACGGTGGGCAGGTCGACGCCGCTGACCAGCGAGGCGGCGCCCATGTGCGCGAAGCCGAACCAGTGGTAGTGCAGCGGCTCCCCGGCCACCTGCGGCACGTCCAGCGGCGCCTGATGGGTCGCCGCGCCCGCGATCGACATCTGGAACGACAGGTCGATGTACTGTGCCTGCCCCTCGGTCGTCGGCAGGATCGGGTTGCGGCGCAGGAACGAGTCCCACAGGTACACGGTGAAGCCGGCGATCACGCCGGTCACCGCCCACGCCCAGCCCACCGGCACCGGCGTGTAGCCGCGCACGACCCAGTGCCGCCGCAGCCCCGGCACCGCGAGGAACACCGCCACCACCGCCGCCGGCCAGACCCACAGCCACCGCTCGGCGCCGAGCGACACGAAGGCGAACCACGCCGCCAGCTCCAGCACCAGCCCGACCGCCGCGCCCACCGCGAGGTCTTCGACCAGCGTGTGCGGCGTGCGGCGGAGCGCCCGGTAGACCAGCGTGCCGGGCAGCACGACCGCCAGCGCCGCATACGCGGCGTAACGCGCCACATCCAGGACCGGAGTCCCGGTCACCAGCAGCGCGCCGGCCACGACCGCGAAGGCCACCGCCGCCGGGGCCGAGCGCCGCGCCATCTCTGGTACGAGCGGGCCCCGTCCCGCCCCGCCGACCGTGGCCGCCGAGCGACTCGCCGTCGCCGTCACTTGAGACTGTCCACCATGGAGGCCGCGGCGTCGGTGTCCTCGGCCACGTAGTACGCCGGGCGCGCCTGCACCGCGGTGTAGATGCGGGCCACGTACTCGCCGAGCAGGCCCAGGCAGAGCAGCTGCACCGCGCCGAGGAAGAGGATCGCCACGTAGAGGGAGGGCCAGCCGCTGACGGTCGCGCCCAGGAAGTACGCGACCACGGCCAGCACCACCAGCACCCCGCAGATCGCCACGCCGGCCAGCCCCAGCCAGGTGGCCACGCGCAGCGGCGCGGCGGAGAAGCTGGTGACGCTGTCCGCGGCGAGCGCGATCATGCGCGAGAGCGGGTACTTCGTGCGCCCGGCGGCCCGCCCCTCCCGCTCGTAGCTCACCTCACCGCTCGGGAAGCCCAGCCACGGCACCACCAGCCGCAGCACCGGCCGGCGCTCGGGCAGCTCGCGCAGCGCCTCCACCGCGGCGCGGCTGAGCAGCCGGAAGTCGCCGGCGTGGGCGGGCACGTCGTTTCCGGCGATGCGGCGCATCAGGCGGTAGTACACGCTCGCGGTCCACCGCTTGAAGGCACTGTCTGCGCGGCGGTCGGCGCGTACCCCGTACACGATGTCGAGGTTTTTCTCCCGCGCGAGCCGCAACATCTCGACGATGGTCTCCGGCGGGTCCTGTAGGTCGGCGTCGATGCTCGCGACGTGCTGGCCGCGGGCCCGCATGAGGCCGGCGAGCAGCGCCGGCTGGTGTCCGCTGTTGCGGCGCAGCCGCAGCACGCGCAGTTGCGGCCACTGCCGGCGGGCGGCGAGCAGTGCGACGGAGGTCCGGTCGGTGCTGCCGTCGTCGACGGCCACCACCTCGTAGGGCTCGCCGAGCGCGTCGAGCACCCCGCGCAGCCGGGCCACGAGCAGCGGCAGCACGGACTCCTCGTTGTACATCGGGACGACCACGGAGAGTGCCGGCTCGGAGGCGACCACGTCCGCACGTTATCAGGACGAACTGCCGGCAGGCGGCAGCCATCGACGGGTCAAACCACCCGAAAGCACCAGCGGTACTCCCACCAGTGCGAGCAGTACCGGCACCGGCAGGGCGGCCGATCCGAGCCCGAAACCGGCGTACACGGCGAGCGCCGCCACCTCCTGGCCGAAGCCGGCCACCGACAGCACGGTCGCCCGAGCCGGGCCGGCGATCGCCTCCTGGATCCGCGCCTCGGTGAGGATGTCGAAGAGTTCCAGCGCGGCGAAGCAGAGCGCCACCGCGACCATGCCGGCCGGGTGACCCGTGTTGGCGCTGGCGGCGAGCAGCACCCCGCCGACCGCGACCGCCGCCGCCAGCCGGGCCGCCGAGATCTCCGCCCAACGGTCGGCCAGCGCGCTCGCGACCGCCATCGCGGCGACCGGCAGCACGAAGAGCAGCGGTACGAGCGCGGTCGGCGCGCCCATGTCCCGGGCCAGGATCGGCACGTACTCATCGATCGCCCCCATTCCGGTGACCACCGCGTAGAGCAGGACCGCCCGGCTCACCAGCCGGTTGACGCGCACCTCGGCGAGGCCGGCGCGGAGCGTCCGCAGGTAGCTGCCGCCCCCGGTCCGCTCGACCCGCGGCGCCTCGGGGAACGAGAGCGCGACCGGCACGACCGCCAGGCTGATCGCGATGCTGGCCAGGCCGACCAGCGTGTACCCGCCGAGCGCGTACGCCGGCGCGGCCAGCCCCATCGCGACAAGCTCCGCCACGAGCGCGGTGGTCTGGGCCAGCCCGACCGTGTGCACGTACCGGTCGGTGGCGCCGGCCGAGGCCAGCTCGTCGTAGACAAGGGCCTCCACGCTGCCGGAGGTCATCGCGGTGGAGGCGCCCCACAGCACGAAGCCGGCCGCGAAGGCGAGGTACGAGGGGAAGAAGGTCCAGAGCGCGAAGGCGACCGCCCGGAGCAGGGCGCCGATCGCGACCAGCCGGCGGCGCGAGTACGCGTCCGCCCACGCCCCGGAGGGGATCTCCAGTGTGAAGCTGACGACCGACCAGATCACGAACAGCGACGAGATCTGCCCGGTGCTGAGCCCGAAGTCGGCGAAGAGCAGCGCGTAGACCGGGTAGAAGAGCACGCCCTCGGTGCAGGCGCGCAGGAGGCAGAGGCGCGCGGTGACGCCCCTGGCCGTGCTCGCGCTACGTCAAGCGGGGTGACGTGTGGGCTCGACCATGGGGCCACAGTGCCACCCCATGATCGAGCCCGTCAACGCGGTTAGTCGATGACAGACAGGTGCACGTGGTTGGTGTGGTGCTCGCTCGGGCCGCAGCAGCCGCCGTACGACTTCCAGCCGCTACTGGGCAGCCAGATCTGGCGGAACCAGATCACGTACATCACGCCCAGCCGGCTCGCGTTGTTGACGTAGAACCTCGCGAGGTTGTTGCCATACGTCCGGGCCGCGCCGGATGCCGCACCGCCGAAGATGTCATCTTTGTCGACGGCGAAGTCGCAGGCCTGGCCTAGCGGATGCTCACCGGACGAGCCGGGGCGGTAGCAGGAGACGAAGATGCCGAAGCCCGCCGCCTGGGCCTGCTTGTACGCATGGGACGTACGCGGCGTGATGCAGCCCTGCTTGGAGGTCGGGTCGGGGCGGATCGTGCAGCCGGAGCCCCCGGTGAAGCGCGCGGCCACCGCGGTGGCGCCGCTGCCGACGGGCGGGCCGCTGGCGTCCTGGCCGCCTCCGGCCGCCTTCAGCGCGTTCTCGGCCTGCTTCTTGCGGGCGGCCATGACCTCGACCTGCTTCTGCTGCTCGCGGATCTCACCGTCGATCGCGAGCTTGGCCTTGGACGCCTGATCCTTGGTGTCGAGCAGGTCGCGCAGCTTCTTGTCCTCGGTCGCCGCCACGGCGTCGAGCGCCGCGGCCCGGTCGATGAAGCCCTCCGGGGAGGTGCTGTTGAGCATCGCGGAGATGGGGCCGAGCCGCCCTCGGCGGTAGGCCACGTTGGCCACCTCGCCGAGCACCTCGCTCTTGGCGACCAGGTCGCGCTCCAGTTGGGCCAGCTGAGTGGTCAGCTCCTGCTGACGTTTCTTGGACTTGTTCAAGGTGTCCTGCGCCGCGATGAAGCCCTTGCTGGCCGCGTCGAGCTGCTGCCGCAGGGTCGCGGTGCCGCCCTCGTCGTCGGTGGGCGCGGCGGCGGCGGGCTCCGCTGGTAAGCCGATCAGCGCGAACGCCGCGGCGAACAGCACCGCGACGAGACTGACCCGGCTGCGGGCATGAGCCATCAACCATCCTTCCAGTCAGCCGCCTACCGAGTTAGCTGACGGGTTCGGGACGGAAGTATCCCTACCGCTCGCGCGGATTCACCCCAGTGGATCGGTGGTTCCCCGGTCCGCCCGCGTGGGCGGCTCGGCGGCAGTCAACACCGGCGCCGGGGGGCGCCGCCGGGCATTGACCGGAGCCGAGGATAGCGGCTTTCCCATCAATGCGCCCAGTGTTGTACCGATGGTGACGAATCACTTACGACCTGCTCAGCGGCGGTGTCACCAGCCGACGTGGCGGCAGTCGCCGGCCATGGGCTCCACCTGGAGGGTCGCGTGCCCGATGTCGAAGTCGTCGTGCAGCGCCTCGCGGGCGGCCACCAGCACCGGCCCGAGCTGCGCGGACGGGTCGAGCGTGAGGTGCGCGGAGGCGACGTCCATGCCCGAGGTCAGCGTCCACACGTGCAGGTCGTGCACGTCGCAGACCCCCGGTACGGCGGCGAGCCGCGTGCGCACGGCGGTCACGTCGAGGTGCTCCGGCGCGGCCTGCACCAGGATGCGCACCGCCGCCCGGGCCAGCCGCCAGGTGCGCGGCAGGATGAACAGGCCGACGGCGACCGCGACGATCGGGTCGGCGTACGCCCAGCCGGTCAGCGCGATGACGACCGCGGCGACGATCACGCCGACCGAGCCGAGCAGGTCGCCGAGGACCTCAAGGTAGGCGCCGCGCACGTTGAGACTCTCCTGGGCGCCGGCGCGCAGCAGCCCGAACGCGACGATGTTGGCGATCAGACCGGCGATCGCCACCACCAGCATCGGGCCGGCGGGCACCTCGGGCGGATGGCCGAAGCGGCGGGCCGCCTCGATCAGGACGTAGATCGCGACGCCAAAGAGCAGGATCGCGTTGCCGAGCGCGGCGAGGACCTCCAGCCGGTACAGCCCGAAGGTCCGCTGCGGATCCCGCGCGGCCCGGCTCGCCGCGTGGATGGCGGCGAGCGCCATGCCGATGCCGAGCACGTCGGTGAACATGTGCCCGGCGTCGGACAGCAGCGCCAGCGAGCCGGTGGCCAGGGCGGCCACCGCCTCGATCACCATGAAGACGGCAATCAGGGCGAACGCGGCCCACAGTCGACCGCGGTGTCGCTCCCCCGCGCGCGCTAGATCCGCGCCGTGATCGTGCCCCGCACCCATGGGTCCAGAATATATGCGGACATTGCTATGTATGCAAACTTGGTACTGGCAATCAATGTCGTACGTGGGACTTCTGAGGTTCGCGAGTCGTCTTCGAACCGCTGGGGAAAGATGTGCGTGAATCCTGATGTGGACCGATCACAGGGAGTACCCATCGTGCTGACAAGACGAGCCCTGATCACCTCATCCGCCGCCGCGGCCCTCACCGCGGCCACGCTCTCCGTACCCGCTGCCGCCAGCGCGCACGGCAGCCACCGCGCCTTTCCCGAGGTCGTCCCCCTGCCGGACGGCTTCCAGCCGGAGGGGATCGCGATCGGCAAGGCGCCCTTCGCGTACTTCGGCTCCCTCGCCAACGGCGACATCTACCGCGCCAACCTCGCCACCGGGCGCGGCTCGGTCATCTCCACGGGACCCGGCACCCCCTCCGTGGGCCTGAAGGTCGACGACCGCGGCCGCCTCTTCGTCTCCGGCGGTGCCGCCGGCAACGGCCGCGTCGTCGACACGCACACCGGGGACGTGCTGGCCTCGTGGCAGTTCGCCAGCGCGCCCACGTTCGTCAACGACGTGGTGCTTACCCCGGAGGGCGCGTTCTTCACCGACTCGCAGCAGCCGTTCCTCTACAAAGTGCCGCTGAGCCTGCGCGGCGAGCCGGTCCGGATCCCGCTCACCGGCGACCTCGTCTACGGCACCGGCTTCAACGTCAACGGGATCGCCCGCACGCCGGACGGCCGCGGCCTGCTCGTGGTGCAGTCCAACACCGGCGGCCTCTTCCGGGTCGCCCCGGACACGGGCGTGACCGAGGCGGTCGACCTCGGCGGCTACGTGCTCACCAACGGCGACGGGCTGCTGACCATCGACCGCACGCTGTACGTGGTGCAGAACCGGCTCAACCAGGTCGCCGTCTTCGCGCTCGACAAGTCGGGGCGGAGCGGCCGGCTGACCGGCACGCGCACCAGCCCTGACTTCGACGTGCCCACCACCGTCGCGGCGTACGGCAACCGGCTCTACCTGCCCAACGCCCGCTTCGGCATCACGGTGACCCCGGAGACCCCCTTCTCGGCGGTCGCCGTCAAGCGCTGAGGGTCACCAGGCGCTGCGTGGCCCGGGAGAGGGCGACGTAGAGCGTGCGCGCACCGGCGTCGGTCCTGATCTCCTGGGGCGAGATGAGGACCACGCCGTCGTACTCCATGCCCTTGGCCTGGAGGCTCGTCACCACCTGGAGGCGGTCGATGGGCAGGCCGGCGACCCACTCGGCGACCTCGTCGCGGCGGGGCACCGGTGTGATCACACCGACCGTCCCCTCCACGTCGGCGAGCAGCCGCCGCGCCGCGTCGCGGGTCGCCTCTGGCAGGGCCGCCGCGGGCACGGTCAGCTCCTCCGGGGGTACGCCGGTCGAGCGCACCGCCCGCGGCAGCGCGATGCCCGGCGACACCTCGCGGATCACCTTCGCCGCCACCGCGAAGATCTCCGCCGAGTTGCGGTAGTTGGTGGTGAGCGTGAAGTCGTGCCGCCGCCGGCCGCCCAGCGCCTTGTCGCGGGCGCGGGACAGCTCGGCCGGGTCACCGGTCCAGGCGCTCTGCGCGGGGTCGCCGACCACCGTCCACGAGGCGAGTCGCCCCCGCCGGCCCAGCATGCGCCACTGCATCGGCGAGACGTCCTGCGACTCGTCGACCACCACGTGCGCGTACTCCCGGTAGTCGTCGGGGCGGCGCACCGCGGCCGCGCGGGCGGCCCGCTGCCGGTCGGCGTACGTGCTCACCTCGCGCACGCCGGCGGCCACCTGAAACGGGTCACGCTGGCGCTTGGCCGGCTGCGGCGGGCGGCCGAGCATCTCGTCCAGCTCGTCGAGGAGCGCCACGTCGGCCACGGTCGGGTCGCCCGGCGTGAAGGCGTCGCGCAGCAGCTCGATCTCCGCGGTGCTGAGGAGCCCTTGCGCGTACGAGCGGAGCCGCGCCGGATCGGCCAGCCAGGCGAGCACGTGCCGGGGCAGCAGCCGGGGCCACCAAGCCTTCAGGAACTCGCGGAAGTCGGGACGCTCGGCCAGCTCGTCTTCGAAGTCGGCCTGCGCCGGCAGGCCCCCGATGCGGTGCCGCTGGGCCTGCGCCCACAGCGCGTCGAAGAGCCCGTCGATGCCGGCCCGGCGCACCTCGTTGCGGCGGGCGCCACGGGGCAGCGCGCGGGCCCGGATCGCGTCCAGCTCGGGGCGGTCGAGGCGGAGCAGGTCGCCCCGGTAGAGCAGGCGCAGCTCGGTGGGGGCGCCCGGCACCGCGTCGCGGAGCGCCCGCTCGAGCACGCGCCGCATCCGCAGCGAGCCCTTGACGGCGGCGACCGCGGTGGGGTCGGTGCGGGTCGCGGTGGTGCCCTCGACGATCGAGCCGAGCGAGTGCAGCGTCGCGGCCTCTTCGCCGAGCGAGGGGAGCACCGAGGCGATGTACTCCACGAACACCGACGACGGGCCGACCACAAGGATGCCGCCGCCGGCAAACCGGGAGCGGTCGGAGTAGAGCAGGTAGGCCGCGCGGTGCAGCGCCACCGCCGTCTTGCCGGTGCCGGGGCCGCCGGAGACGATCGTGACGCCCGACGCGGGCGAGCGGATCGCCTGATCCTGCTCGCGCTGGATGGTGGCGACGATGTCGCGCATGCCCCGGCCGGTGGCCCGGGCGAGCGTGGCCAGCAGCGCGCCGTCACCGACGACCCGCATGCCCTCCGGCGCGGCGGCCGGGTCGAGCAGGTCGTCCTCGATGTTGGTGACCTTTTCGCCGCTCGACTGGATCATGCGACGGCGCACCACGCCCCGCGGGTCGGCGGCCGTGGCCTGGTAGAACGCCGCCGCGGCGGGCGCCCGCCAGTCGACGACGAGCGGCTCGGCGTCTTCCGCGCGCACGCCCAGGCGCCCCACGTGCAGCACCTGGCCCTCACGCAGGTCGAGGCGGCCGAAGACCAGCCCCTCGTGCTCGGCGTCCAGGGCGTGCCGCCGCCGCGCCGCGTGGAAGACCATCGCGTCCCGCTCGACCAGCGCGCCGAAGTTTCCCACCCGGGCGAGGCTGTAGCCCTCCTTCTCGGCCCGGGCGGCCGCCTGGCGCAACTCGGCCAGCCGGGCGTAGACCCGATCGACGTGGCGCTGCTCGGCGGCGATCTCCTGCTGGAGGGTGGTGGCGGCGTCGGTCAAAGTGTTCGGGGCTCCCAGGAGAAGGTGCGGCGCCTGTGTGACGAGGCCAGACAAGGGTACGCGCCCGCCGTGCCCACTGCCCTCCCCGCCAGCGCTAGCGCCCGTCGAGTGCGGCCCGGACCACGCCGAGCAACGCCTCGGTGACCACATCCGGGCGCTCCAGCATCAGCATGTGGCCCGCGGCCGGACAAATCGTGAGCGCCGCGCCGGGCAGCGCCTTGGCGATGGAGTGCGAGCAGACCGGCGGGGTGAGCCGGTCACGCTCCCCGACCAGCACCGCGGTCGGTACGGTCGGCAGCTCGGCCAGCGTCTCCAGCCGCGCCTGGGTCCCGACCGAGGGACGGAAACCGCCGATCGAGCCGAGCGAGGCGCGGGCGACCGCCCGGGTCGTGAGCGTCACGTCCGCCGGGTCGCACGGATGCCCGAAGAGCAGCCACCGCAGGCTCGGGCGCAGCGCCAGCGCGAACGCCCGGTGCGGCCGCCAGTCACCCATCCGGGCGAGTACCTGGGCGCTGGTCATCTCCGCCATCCGGATCAGGTGGGCGACCCGCGGCGGCAGCCCGTACACCGTGTGCGTGTGCCCCTCGGCGGTGGTGCCCAAGAAGAAGAGCCCGGCCACGCGGGCGGCGAAGTCGGCGGGGTGGCGGTGGGCGTACTCCATGATCGTCATCCCACCGAGCGAGTGACCGGCGAGCACGACCGGGCCGGTGGGCGCGACCGCGTGCAGCACCTCGGCGAGGTCGTCGCCCAGGTGGGCGAGCGTGGCGGCGCCGCGGTCGATGCCGCCGGAGCGGCCGTGCCCACGGGCGTCGTACGTGACGACGCGGGCGATCTCAGCGAGCGGCCGCACCTGGCGATGCCACGTGCGGCCGTCGAGGACCCAGCCGTGCAGCAGCACGACGGTGATCGGCGCGTCGGGCGACCCCGCGGTGCGCGTGTGCAGCCGAGGGCCGTCTGCGAGCCGGATCTCGGCCTGCTCGACCAGCGTCATGGGGCGGCACCTCCGTCGTACCCACGGGTAACAATCATGCCTCGGAAAGTAGCCCCGCGCATAGCAAGAGGCCCCGCCGAGCACGGCGGGGCCTCTTGTCGAAACTCGGGCTCAGCCCTCGAAGACGCCGGCGTCGACCAGGCGCTTCTCGGTGGTGTCCCAGCCGTCGCTCGGGTAGGCCGCGGCCAGAGCGCTCAGCTCGGCACGGATCTTGACGGCGTGGCCGGCACCGGCCAGGGTCCGGATCTCCTCGACGAACGCCTCGGAGTCGGTGCGCAGGTGAGCGGTCTTGCCGTTGGTCAGGTTGCGCACGTAGGCGTGCTTGCCGTTGTTGAGCGGGATCAGGTACTTGAACTCGCCGAGCACGCTCAGGGCGCCACCCGCGCCCTGCCCGGCGCGGACGGATGCGCGCGCGGTCTTGGAGGTGTTGCTCGCCACGGAGGTACTCCTTGGAAGGCCAGAACGAAGACAGACCAGAGAACTTTACCCGATGCCTCCGGGCGACCGCCCACGCGCTGGTCAGCGCTCTGCGTCACAGGGTCACGTGCGCTCGGTTACCAGCGTGGGAAATGTCGTGTCGATTTTCCGATTCTCTGGCGCACCATCAGTCACACGAGTCATCATGTTGGACAACAACCGCCCGTTGATCGAGGTCGTAGGGGAAGACGCACCTCGCTTCTCCGGGAGGTCACCGTGCCAACGCGTGGCGTCGTATACGTCCACTCGACCCCGCTCGCCGTGTGTGCACACGTCGAGTGGGCGATCGCGCGCGTCCTCACCGCGCCGGTCAATCTGCACTGGACCGCCCAGCCGGTCGAGTCCGGCGCCCGCCGGGCGGAGTGCAGCTGGACCGGACGCCCGGGGACCGGCGCGGAGCTGGCTGCTGCCCTCAGGCAGTGGCCGATGATCCGTTTCGAGGTCACCGAAGATCCCAGCCCGGGCCTCGACGGTGAACGCTTCATGTACGTGCCCGGCCGCGGCCTCTTCCGCGCGCCCATGGGCGCCGCCGGTGACATCCAGCTCGGTGAGGACCGGCTGCGCAGCATCATGGAGGCCGCCCGCGCGCCGGAGGCCCTCGCGCACGCCCTCGACCGCGCGCTCGGCACCGCCTGGGACGCCGAGCTGGAGCCGTACCGCTACGCCGGCGACGGCGCGCCCGTCACCCTGCTGACCCGCGTGGGCTGACCTCCCTCGCGCTCCACCTCATGCCGTCGATTGCACTGCGGTCGATTTGCCCGTCCCGGGAGGAACTGCTGGGATAGCGGACGTGCGTCCCCCTATCCGCGCACTGTTGATTGTGCTCATGCTCGCGGCCGGCATCGCCGGCTGCCACGGTGGCGACCCTCCGGCGGCACCGCCCGCCACGACCGCGCCCCAGCAGCCCGCCGGTGACACGCCGGCCGAGCGGGCCGCCTCCCTCGCCGCCTCGCTCTCCGACGAAGACCTCGTGGGGCAGGTGCTGATGCCGTACGCGTACGGCGCCTCGGCCACCGAGGTCACGCCCGGCAACAGGGCGGGCAACCAGCGGCTCGCCGGCGTGGACACGCCCGCGGAGATGGTCGCCCGGTACCGCCTCGGCGGGCTGATCCTGGTCGGCTTCAGCGCGGACGACCCCACCTCGCAGAACCAGGTAACCACCAATGTGGACAGTGCGCGGCAGGTGCGCGAGCTGACCACCGGTCTCCAGGCCGCGCACGCCAAGCTCGGGGCCGGCTCCGCGCCGATGCTCGTCGGCACCGACCAGGAGTACGGCGTGGTGACCCGGATCAAGAGCGGCGTGACCGCGCTGCCCAGCGCGATGAGCGCGGGCGCGGCAGACGATCCCCGCCTGACCGAGGCGGCCTGGCGGGCGGCCGGCACCGAACTGGCCGCGCTCGGCGTCAACGTCGACTTCGCCCCCGTCGCCGACGTGCTCGGCGACGCGGGCAGTACCGTCATCGGCTCCCGCTCGTACGGCTCCGACCCGGCCAAGGTCTCCGCACAGGTGGCCGGCGCCGTACGCGGGCTCCAGGCCGGCGGCGTCGCGGCCACGCTCAAGCACTTCCCGGGGCACGGCCACACCTCGGGCGACTCGCACGACGCGCTGCCCCTGCTCACGCAGAGCCGCGCCGGCCTCGACCGTGGTGACCTGCCCCCGTTCACCGCGGGCATCGACGCCGGCGCCAAGCTGGTCATGTCCGGCCACCTCGACGTGCGGGCGCTCGATCCGGGCACGGCCGCCACGTTCTCCCGCAAGGTGCTCACCGACGTGCTCCGCGGCCAGCTCGGCTTCGAGGGCGTGGTCGTCACCGACGGCATGAACATGGCCCCGGCCAAGCGCTGGCCCGCCGGCGAGGCCGCGGTGCGCGCGCTCAACGCCGGCAACGACCTCATCCTGATGCCCGACAGCCTGCCGCAGGCGTACGACGGGCTCCTCTCCGGCCTGCGCGGCGGCGCCCTCACGAAGGAGCGTCTGGTCGAGGCGGTCACCCGCGTGCTGACGCTGAAGTTCGAGCTGGCCGGCAAGCCCGCGCCAGGCATGTCCACTGTGGGCAGTGCGGCGCACCGCGAGGCGGCCGACCGGCTCGCCTCCGCCGCGGTCACCCAGCTCCGCGGCGCCTGCGGCAGGGCGGTCCGCGGCCCGATCCAGGTCACCGCCGCCAGCGGCCGCGACACCGCCCGCGGATGGCTGGTCGATGCCCTCCGCGCCGCCGGGGTCCAGGTCGTCGAGAGCGGCGGCACGGTCGTCCATCTGATCGGGTACGGCGACGAGCCCGCAGACCTCCGAGCCGGCGCGACCGTCACCGTGGCGATGGACACGCCGTACCTGCTGGCCCGATCGGACTCACCGGTGCTGCTCGCCACCTACTCTTCCAGCCAGCCCTCGATGGCGGGCCTGGCGGCGGTACTGGCCGGCAAGGCTTCGCCCGCGGGACGGTCACCGGTCGAGGTGAGCGGCCTGCCCCGCAGCTCCTGCGCCGCGCGGGCCGGCTGAGCCCGGGCCGGCGCCCGGTGTCCACTGTGGTGGCACGGGGGCACGCGGCGATCCGCGTACGCTCCACGACGTACCCCGATCACCGCCGCCGGACCGACGACCGGCGCCCGCCGTCCAGCGAGCATCGGGGGCATGACTATCACCCCGTCCTGGCGCAAGGCGCTGCTCACGCTGCACGTGGTCTCCGCGGTGGGGTGGCTCGGCGCCGACATGGTGCTGCTGACCCTGAGCATCGCCGGGCGGACCGGCGCCGACCCGGCGGTCGTGTACCCGGCGATCGGGCTCGTGGGCTCGACGCTGCTGGTGCCGATCAGCGTGCTCTCCTGGCTGGTCGGCGTGGCCAGCGCGCTGCTCACCCGGTGGGGCCTGGTGCGCCACTGGTGGGTCGTGGTCAAGCTGGCGGTCACCACGATCCTGACCACGCTGGTGCTCTTCGCGCTGTGGCCGGGGCTGCGCGAGGCGACCGCGCTCGGCGCCGCCCTCCCCCAGGAGACCCGGGACCAGCTGCTGGTCGCGCCCAGCGTGTCCTTCGTGGCGCTGACCGCGCTGACCGCCATCTCCGCGTACAAACCCTGGGGGCGCACGTCGCGGCGCCGCACGGGCGTAGCCAGCGCCCCGGTGGGGAACAAGGGGGCATGACGAGCCACGTCCTGGTGTTCGCGCCCGCCCCGCAGCTCACCGTGACCGTCGAGCATGCCGGCGACGCGGCGGAGATCCACGTGCACCCCGGGGGCCAGGGCGTCTGGCAGGCCCGGATGATCACCGAGCTGGGGCCGTCGGTGGTGATGTGCGCGGCCGTCGGCGGCGAGATCGGGAAGGTGCTCCAGGCCCTGATCGCCGCCGAGGGCATCGAGCTGCGGGCGGTCACGCGCGAGGCGACCAGCGGCGGATACGTGCACGACCGGCGGGACGGCTCGCGCAGCGAGATCGCCGAGGTGGCCGGCGAGCCGCTCAACCGGCACGAGCTGGACGAGCTCTACAGCCTCACGCTCGCCGCCGCCATGCAGGCGCCCGTGGCGGTGCTGAGCGGGCCTGCCGACCCCTCGGTGCTGTCCGCGGACACGTACCGGCGGCTCGCCGTCGACCTCGGCGGCAACGGCGTCAAGGTCGTGGCGGACCTCTCCGGCGACCACCTGGAAGCGGTGCTGAGAGGGCGCCCCTACCTCGTCAAGGTCAGCCACGAGGAGCTGATCGCCGACGGGAGGGCCAAGGACGACAGCGAGGCCGAGCTGGTCACCGCGCTGTACGGCCTGCACGACGACGGCGCCGAGGCGGTGCTCGTGAGCCGGGCCGACAAGGGCGCGCTGGCGCTGCTGGACGGGGAGGCGTACCAGGTGGAGCCGCCCCGCCTGGAGGCGGCCGACCCGCGCGGCGCCGGCGACTCGATGACCGCGGGCGTTGCGGCCGTACTGGCCCAGGGCGGCGACACGGCCACCGCCGTGCGGACCGGCGCCGCCGCCGGCGCGCTCAACGTGACCCGCCACGGGCTGGGCAGCGGGCGCGCGGACGCCGTACGCAGCCTGGTCGACCGGGTGCGGCTCACGAAGCTGGAGGATTCGCGATGAGGGTCCTGGTCACCAACGACGACGGTATCGACGCGCCCGGCCTCCGCGCGCTGGCGCGGGCGCTGGCCGACACCGGCGCTGATGTGGTGGTGGCCGCGCCCAGCCAGGAGGCGAGCGGCATGAGCGCCGCGATGACCGCGGTCGAGGAGGACGGGCGCATCGTCGTGGTCGCGCACACGCTCGACGGGCTGGACGGCGTGGAGGCGTACGGCGTGGCCGGCTCCCCCGCGTTCATCGCGCTGATCTCCGCGAGGGGCGCCTTCGGACCCGCCCCCGACCTGGTCTTCTCCGGCATCAACCGGGGCGCCAACGCGGGCCTGGCGGTGCTGCACTCGGGTACGGTCGGCGCCGCGTTCACCGCCTCGGACAACGGCTCCCGGGCGCTGGCGGTATCGCTGGACGTACTGACCGCCGGCTCGGCCTCGGCAGCGAGCGGCGGGGCGGCCGCGCTGCACCTCGCCGCCGACGAGCAGCGGCACTGGTGGAGCGCCGCGGCCATCGCCGCCGACCTGCTGCCCGCGCTCGCCGACCTCCCGGAGGGCGCCGTCCTCAACCTCAACGTGCCGGACCTCCCCCGCGACAAGATCAAGGGGGTACGCCGCGCGCGGCTGGCCCGCTTCGGCCAGGTGCAGATGGCGGTCGCCGAGGTCGGCCACGGCTACGTGCGTACCACGATCGAGGAGTCGGGCGCCCGGCGCGAGGAGGGCACCGACCTGGCACTGCTCGCCGAGGGGTACGCCACCGTCACCGTCGTACGCGCGGTCAGCGAGTTGGACGTCGACCTGCCCGTCGCCGGACCGGCCTAATTGGACGACGACAGGCTCGGCAGCAGGTCCCACAGCGCGAACGCGGCATCGCGGCTGCTCGGCCGGTCGGCGGGGCGCTTGGTCATGCACGACCGGCACATGTCGGCGACCTCACGGGGCAGCCCGGCGACCGCCAGCACCGGCGTCGGTGCCAGGTGGCGCACGTGCGGCGACTCCAGCGACCCCGGATACGGCGAGCGGCCGGTCAGCATCTGGTAGAGCAGCACGCCCAGCGCGTACACGTCGTCGCCGGGCTGAGCCGCGCTGGTGACCGGATGCGTGGGCACCTGGGGGCGGCGGGGCACGGTCGTGCGGGTCACCCGAGGGCGGTCGTTGCGCGGGCGGTCCACAGTGGTCGCCAATCCGAAGTCGATGATCTTCACGCCGTCACGGGTCAGCATGATGTTGTCGACGGTGAGGTCGCGGTGTACGAAACCCCGGCGGTGCGCCACCGCCAGCACGTCGGCGACGGTCGCGGCGATGCGCACGGCCTCGTCCCACGGCAGCGCGCCCTCGGCCAGCCGGTCGGCGAGCGAGACGCCGGTGAGCAACTCCATCACCATGTACGGCGCGACGGCCCCGTCCGGCAGTCGCGTGTCGCCGAAGTCGTAGATGCGCGGCACGCTCGGATGCCGCAACCGCTGCGTGATCAACGCCTCGCGCCGGACGTTGTCTTGCGCGCGGGCGTCGTCGGCGAGAGCCGGCGACAACACCTTGACGGCGAGCGGGCGCGGGGAGACCGCATCCACTGCCGCGTAGACGACCGACACACCTCCGCGCCCGATCGGCCGCAAGACGATGTACCGCCCGACGATGGCGGTGCCCATCCGCAGCAGCGTCACGCCACCGGACTATTCCGTACAGGCTGGATGATTTACAAGGCCCAGTTACGTGTCGCATAACATCGACAGATGTCTCGTACGCTGCGCGATTAGCCTGTCACGCGCGGGATGACGACGGCGCCGGTCAGACGCCTGGCGACTGCACCTCGGACGCTGGCGCGGCACCGGCGAAGTAGGGCTCGGGCGCGCCGAAGAGGCCGAGCAGCCCGGTGACCCACAACTGGCGGTGCACGAACCGGCTCGGCTCGGTCACCAGCAGCTTGACCCCGGACACCTCGGCGGTCTGGAACCCGGCGACCATCGCGCTGATGCCCACCGAATCGATGAAGGTGACCAGCCTCATGTTGAGCTCGATGCGGGCCGGCCGGCTCTTGGTGAGCACCGCCGCCACCGCTTCACGCACCTCGTGCGCCGTGTCGACATCGATCTCTCCGCGCGGAGCAATCTCCACTACACCATCGGGTGACACCGACGTCACGATGGACAGGCTCACGCCGCCTCCTCGCAGGCTCGAAGGTGCCGCTCACGCGAGCCGCCGAGCCAGAGGCTCCGCATGCTCCGCTCACTCACCCCGAGCACCTCCACTCACCTGGGGAACCCCCAGGCATCTCGTCAGTACGCGGGCCGCGACCGAGCGTATTCCCCCGCTCCGCCTGCCGCCAGCCCCCGGTGGCGGCAATGTTTCCGGTCTCCCGGTGACAAAAGCGCCCAACCCGGACAGTCGACATCATATTTACCCACGGCCCCACGCACGAAACTACCCACCAGGGTACCGGGGTACGCCACTGGAATCGCCGGGCGAGCGGAGTGAATTGTGTTGATCATCGGCCCCCGCGGCGGAAATGCTGCGGCGTCGGGACGAATATTCCGTGAGGGATGCCACAGTGTGAACGATGTCAGCGACTGACATGTAGCCCACGCCACACCGGCCCCGCCTCCGGCGTCCCTCCCCATCGGACAACACATCGACGGCATGAGGGCCAGGTCAGCCGATCAGCCCAGCGTGATCATGCGGTCGGCACATGCAACCACCACGATAAGGCACTACCACTGATGAAAGTTGCAGCTTCCTGTTGACCAGCCCCGGGAGGCCGTGCAAATACTCCCGGTATGCGGGAGACTACCCAATGCGTACTCATCGCTAAGCCATGCGGGCCAGGGTCTAAGCGCGTTCCCCGCCTGCGGGTCGTCCACTACGGTCCGGTGGTCCCGCCCGTCATGGCCGCGCCGCCGCCCGCCGGTCCGGACACCACGCCGATGGCCGCGCTGCCCACCGAGGCCGACCTGAGCACCGGCGCCGGACGCAGCCTGGCCCGGCTGCTCGCGTTGCTGCGCGCCGAGATCAACGACCCGGAAGGGCTGATCTACCAGCCGCTGCTGGTCGGGCGCCTGTGGCACGCCGTGCTGAGCGGTCTGCTGACGGCGACCGTCGACCGCTGCCGCGAGGACCGGGCCCTGGCGGAGCGCACCATCCGCCCCCGCGCGGTCAAGCGGGCGATCGACGCGATGGAGGCCGAGCCGGAGCGGGCGTTCACCTCCGCCTCGCTCGCGGCGATCTCCGGCTGCAGCGTCCGCACGTTGCAGGAGGGGTTCCGGCGGCACGTCGGCATCCCGCCGATGGCCTATCTGCGCCGGCTGCGGCTGGCCCAGGCCCACGCCGACCTGCGCGCCGCCGACCCCGGCGAGACGACGGTGGCGTGCGTGGCGCACCGGTGGGGCTTCGCGCACCTCGGCCGGTTCGCCGCCGCCTACCGGGCTGAGTACGGTCGGCCGCCCGCCGACACGCTGCACGACCAGTCGCCGCCCGGCCCGATCCGCGACATCGCCAAGCCACGGTCCGGGCGGGGCCGGGGGGCTACTCTCCCGGGTCGCCGTGGCTCAGCAGCGCCATCCGGCGCACGGGGACACCGTTGAGCGACTCGCCGGTGGACGGCTCGCCAGTGGCCGGCTCGCCGGCCAGCGCGTGCACGTACGCGGCGACCCGGTCGACCGCCTGGCGCCCGTCGCGGAGGGTCAGCGCCAGCGGAGACTCCCAGCCCGCCGCCATGCCCAGCAGGGTCGCGTGGGCAGCGTCGTAGCTGGCCAGAAACTTGGCCGCCTCGTCCAGCGCATGCGCCGCCCGGCTCAGGTCCCGCCGCACCTCAACCTCAACCTCGTCGATCATGACCGACTCCCCCACTCGAGCCATGCCGGCGCTGGCCAGGTCGCGGGCAGACGACCCGGACCAGCACCCAGGGAAATACATCCGGTGCGAACCTAAGCACGCACAGTCACTCGGTCGAGCCGATACACGCGGAGCCTGTCCACAATGCGCAGCGTTAAGACCACAACAAGCGCAGGTTGTAGCCGGTGCCCGCCCGGTCCGGTGGTGAGCCTGCGAAGGACCGGCGGGACATGCCTAGGCCCAGAGGTATAGGTCTCCTACGACCTCGGCTGGATGCCCGAGGTGGAGGCCGCGTCCTATCGTCGTACCGTCATGGTGGTCCTGCGAAGCTGGTTGCTGCCCGCACTGCTGGCCGCCGGCCAGGCGGCGCTGTGGCCGGGCATCCCGCTGCTGCTCGGGAGGCCCCTCGACCGCGTGGAGGTGGCCGGGGCGCTGGCCGCGACCGTGCTGGCCACCGTCGCGCTCGGCTGGCGGCGCCGGTCGCCGGTCGCGGCGCTCGCCGTGATCATTCCGGCGCTGACGCTCGGGCTGATCGCCACGCCCCGCGACGCGCTGCTCGTGCTCATCTTCACCGACGTCATCGCCCTGTACTCGGTCGGCGTGCGCCGGCCGGCCCGGGTCACGTTCGCCGTCACGGTCACGCTGATCGCCTGGCAGGCCGCGGTCGGGATCCTCCTGTACCACGACGTCCGGGAGTACTTCGGCAACGTGGTGATCACCGTCGTCGTCTACCTGCTCGCGGCCGGCCTGGGACGCAGCCGGCGGCGGTGGCGGGCGGCCCGGCGGGAGGCGGCCGACCGGCTCGCCCGGGCCGAGACCGACCGCCGCCAGGCGTCCGTGCAGGAGCGCCAGCGGCTGGCCCGCGAGCTGCACGACGTGAGCGCCCACCACCTGACGTCCATTGTGGTCACCGCCACCGCGGCCCAGCGGCTCGCCGGCCGCCGGCCGGAGCTGGCGGCCGAGGCGCTGGAGTTCGCCGCGCGTACCGGGCGGGAGACCCAGTCCGCCCTGCACCGGCTGGTCGCCGTCATGCGCGGCGTCGAGCTGGAGGGCGGATCGGGTTTGGGCGCCCGGATCGAGGAGCTGGCGGCCGGGTTCGCCGCGCTCGGCCAGCCGGTCACGACCCGGGTCAGCGCCGCACCGATCACCGGCCCGGTCGCCGAGGCCGCGTACGGCATCGCCCGCGAGGCACTCACCAACGCGCTGCGCCACGCGCCCGGCGGCGCGGTCGAGGTGACGCTCGGCCAGCGCGACGGCCTCCTGGAGGTGGTGGTGGCCAACAGCGCCGCCTCGGCACCGGGCGCCGCCGGCGGGCTCGGCTCCGGGAGCGGCATCGACGGCATGCGCGAGCGCGCGGAGTCTGCCGGGGGCACGCTGGAGGCCGGCCCCCAGCCGGACGGCGGATGGCGCGTGCGGGCGCTGCTGCCCGAGTCCATCACCTCGACAATGGATCGTTCGCTGCGCCGGACGAGAGGGCCGCGCCTGGCCGACATCGCGGTGGCGCTCGCCGCCGGCGTGCTGCCGGTGGCGCTCATGCTCATACCCGATCCCACGATGCCCCGGGTCGGCGCGAGCGCGGCGGCGCTGGCCACCATGCTGGCGGCCGCGCACGCGCTCCCGCTGCTGTGGCGCCGACGCGCGCCGTGGCCGGTGCTGGGCGCCGTGCTCGCCACCACCGCGCTCTGGCCGCTGGTGGCCGCCCTCGAACTGCTGCCGGCCACCGCCACGGCGGCGCTCTTCGCCGGCATCGGCTCCGACCTCGTCGCGGTGTACGCGGTCGCCGCGCGCGGGCGGCCACGCCACCTCACCTGGCTCTGCGTGCCGCTGGTGGGCGGCGTACACGCGGCGGTCACGGTGCTCACGTACGCGCTCGACGGCTGGCTGCTGGAGCAGCCGATCTCGCCGGGCCTGATGGTCATCCTGATCGCCCCGACGGCCGTGCCGTTCCTCGCGGTCATCGTCCCGGTGTGGACGGCGGGGTTCATGGTCCGGCTGCGCCGCGACGGTGTCGTGTCCCGGGAGCGGCGGGCGGTGGCGGCCTCGACGGCCGGCGCGGTCGAGCTGGCCTACGCAGAGCGGCTGCGGATCGCCGCCGGGCTGCGCGCCGCCGTGCTCCGGCACGCCGCGCAGGTCACCGCCGCGGCCGAGGGCGGCCGGCTGGACGAGGTACTCGACTCCGCGCGGGCCGCGCTGGCCGCGATGCGCGACCTGCTCGGCGACCTCCGGGTCGACCCCGAGCGGGCGCCGCAGCCGACCGCGGCCGCGATCGACGCCCTCTGCCGCGAGCTGAGCGCGGCCGGGCGGCGCGTGGAACTGCACTCCCCCACGCCGGCACCGGCACTGCCACCGGCGGTGGACGTGTCCGCGTACCGCGTCGTGGAGACCGCCCTCGGCGCGGGCGACGCCGGCCCGGCGCGGGTGACGCTCGGCTACGGCCCGGCGGATCTGCGGATCACGGTGACCGGTGTACCCTCCGCTACCGCCGGCCCGGTCGCGGCCGGGCTGCGGGCGCGGGTCGCGGCGATCGGAGGGCGCATGACGGTGGACCAGACCGGGACGATGGACGTATGGCTGCCGTCCCGGTCCTGACCCGCGTACTCGTCGTCGACGACCAGCCGGTCGTGCGCGCCGGGTTCGCCGCGATCCTCGACGCCGAGCCCGACCTGTCCGTGGTGGGCATGGCCGCCGACGGCGCGGCCGCGGTCGAGCTGGCCGGCAGCCTCCGCCCTGACGTGGTGGTGATGGACATCCGGATGCCGGGCATGGACGGGCTGACCGCCACGCGCCTGCTCACCGCCGAGCCGGATCCGCCGCGCGTGCTGGTGCTGACCACCTTCGACCTGGACGCGTACGTCTTCGAGGCGCTGCGCGCGGGCGCCTCCGGCTTCCTGCTCAAGGACGCCAACCCCGACGACCTGCTCGCCGCGATCCGGGTCGTCGCGGCCGGCGACGGGATGCTCGCGCCGGCGGTGACCCGCCGCCTGATCGCCGCCTTCGCCGGCGGTACGGTCGCCCCGCCGCCGGACACGGCACCGCCGCCGGGGCTCACGCCGCGGGAGCGCGAGGTGCTCACGCTGGTCGCGAGTGGACTGTCCAATGCGGAGATCGGCGAGCGCCTCGGGGTCGCGACCGGCACGGTCAAGACCCACGTCAACGCCCTGCTCTCCAAGCTCGGCGTGCGCGACCGCGTGCAGGCCACCATCTTCGCGTACGACATGGGGCTGGTCCGCCCGCGCGGGACGGCGCCGCCGGCCGGTCGCTAGCGCGGGCCGCGGAGGGGCGACGCGGGCGTCGAGCGTGGCCCCTCCCGCCGGGGGTCATCGCGTGGCGTTTCCGGTCACACGGTATAGCCGAGCTCTACCCAGCGATACAGAGCGAACTCCTTGTCCGGCATGACGATTCGCACCTCGGCCGTTCGTAGGGTCATTCCATGATCGAACGGAACGACCCGAGCACTCCCATCCTCGCCTCCGCGGCGGTGGTCGCCGGCCTGACCGCGGTGACACTCATCGTCCTCGGCTTCTGGCTGCACGGCTGGGTACCGGCCTCCGACGGGCCCCGGTTCACCGATCCTGGCTGGTGGCTGGGAGTGTTCAGCCAGATCGGCGGCTATCTGGTGCTGGGCAAGAGCGGCTTCAAGATCGGGCTCGCGGTCGTACTCGGCGTGACGGGCCTGGCGGTGTGGCTGCGCGAGCGGCACCGGAAGCGCCTCGACACCAAACCCGCCACTCCCGAAGACGACACGGACGAGCCGCGCTGAACGGGGTCGCGGGACCGCTGGAGACACCGCGGGCGCGGCCGGGTCCGTGAAACCGGCCCTACGCCTTCGCGCGGTCGAGCACGCCCAGCGGGTCGGCCAGCAGGTCGGCGAAGGCCAGCTCGGCCGCACCGACCAATGTGGAGTCGTCGCCCAACGCCGAGGTGCGCAGCCGCACGCGCTCGCGGGCGACCGGCAGCACGTTGGTGGCGATGCGGTGGCGCACCTGGGGCGCGGCGCCGGGGTACACGTCGCGGAGCATGCCACCGAAAATGACCATGCCGGGGTTGAAGAGGTTGATCAGGTTGGCCACCCCGATGCCGAGCCAGTCGCCGATCCGGCGCAGCGCCTCGCGTGCCACCGGGTCACCGCGGTCGGCGTCGTCGACCACCGCGCGCAGCGCGTCGCGCCCCCACAGGTCGGGCGGGCGGCCGGCGGCGTCGAGCAGCGCCCGCTCGCCCACCTCGGCCTCCAGGCAGCCGTACGAGCCGCATCCGCAGGGGCGCCCGTCGTACGGGTTGACCACCATGTGCCCCAGCTCGCAGCCGTAACCGCCGTCGCCGTCGAGCAGCTTGCCGCCGACGATGATGCCGCCGCCCACGCCGACGTCGCCGTGCAGGTAGAGCAGGTTTTGCAGGCCGACGCCGGCGCCGCGCTGCTGCTCGGCCTGCGCGCCAAGGTGCGCCTCGTTGCCCACCGGTACGGGGATGCCCAGCCCCAGCCGGCGGCTCAGCTCGGCGCCGAACGCCTGGTCGACCCAGCCCATGTCAGGTCCGAAGCGGACCATCCCGTCGCCGGGGCGGATCATCCCGCAGTACGAGGCGCCGATGCCCACGCACACCGACTCCGCCGGGGCCGCCTCGTGCAACTGGCGGCCGAAGCGGGCCAGCACCTCCACCACGTGGTCGAGGTCGGCGCCGGCCCGCGCGCGTACGGCCTCCCGCCGGTCGAGCACCGCCCCGCCGAGCCCGACCCGCGCGGCCACCAGCCGGTCGACCGCGACGTCGAAGGCGAGCACGTACGCCCAGTTGGGCCGGACCCGCACCAGGAACGAAGGGCGCCCGGCCCGGCCGGTGTCGGTGGGCGACTCCTCGTGGACGAGGCCGGCAGCGCTGAGCTGTGCGGTGAGCGCCATGATCGTGCTGCGGTTGAGCCCCATCCGCCCGGCCAGCTCGGCGCGCGTCAGTGACCCGCCCAGGTGCAGGTGGCGCAGCAGGATGCCGACCTTGTGCCGGTGGATCTGCTCCTGCGCCATCCCGACCACCGGCGTCGGGGTTCTCGACATTGGGGACCTCGCCACGGGGACTTTTACAGGATCGTAAATGGCTACCGTCCGGCGCCGCCAGCACTCCAGACGGAGGGAAAACTACCGATTGGTCCGTAGGTACGAACTGCGATGGAGCAGTAGACTCACGGCGCTGCCTTCCCGTTTTTGGCCGCACTCGGGGGTTCCGACTCGACCAGGGGAAATGGGACGAAGATCGTGATCGGTGCGCCGCGGCGTGCGTGGTTGATCGTTCTGGCTGGCGGCCTGACGCTGGTCGTCGCGGCCTGGCCACTCCCCCACGCGGCCGCCGCCCCGATCTGGATCATCACCCAGCTGGTCACCGTCGGCGTGGCGACCTACGCCCTGACCAGGCGCGAGGCACTGCACCGCTCCGGCTGGTGGGTCCTGCTCGCCAGTTGCGGCCTCGGCCTCGCCAGCGGCGCCCTGCACGTGGTGCCGGCCGACGCGCTCTCCGACGCCGCCTGGCCGATCGCCCTGGCCGCCCGCTCCGCACTCTTCGTGATGGGGCTGATCCTGCTGCTCGGCGTGCGCCGGGCACAGCCGGCCGACCAAAACCTCCTCGACGCCGCGATCGTCGCCGCCGGCCTGGCGATCGTCGCCTGGGCGTTCCTGATCCAGCCGTGGCTCGGCAAGGAGCCGCCGGACGGGCGATACACCGGGATGATCGCCTGCTTCGGCGCGCTCGACCTGCTGCTGCTGAGCCTGCTGTTACGGATCGTCACCATCCCCGCCTCGCGCACTCCAACGATGCTGTTGCTGGCGCTCGGTGCCGCCGTGGTGCTCGCGGCCGATCTCTCCTCGATCACGCGCGTGAGCCGCGACGGCCTCGACGGCTTCCAGCCCGGTGGGCTGGTCTTCACGGCCTGGCAGCTCTGTGGCGTCCTGGTGGCCGCGGCCGCGCTCCACCCCTCGTACGGCGTGGGCTACCGCCGCATCGACGGTGGCACCGAAGACGTGCTGCCCCGTGCCCGGTTCGTCGCGTTCGTCGCGGTGGCACTCTTCGCCCCGGTCGTACCGGTGATCGGCCTCGTCACCTCCGGCCTGGTCCCGCAGGACACTCTGCCCGCGCTCGTCGGCGCGGCGGTGCTCACCTGCATCCTGCTGGTCCTGCTGGTCGTGCGGCTGGGAAACTTCGCCCGCCTGGCCTTCCGCCGGGCCGGCGCGATGAACGTGCAGTCCGCCGCCCTGATGGTCCAGGCCACCGTGCTCCAGCAGGCGCTCGATGACCAGCATGCCCTGCAGAAGGAGCTGGCCCACCGCGCGCTGCACGACCCGCTGACCGGGCTGGCCAACCGGGCGCTGCTGGCCGAGCGGCTGGAGCAGGTCCTGCTCGACAGCGCCCGCGGCCCCGGCGGGCTGCTCCTCATCGACCTCGACGGCTTCAAGGACGTCAACGACACGCTCGGCCACCCCGTCGGCGACGAGTTGCTCGTCCGGGTCGGGCGGCGGCTGCGGGTCGCGGCGGAGTGCGCCGACACGGTGGCCCGGCTGGGCGGCGACGAGTTCGCGGTGCTGCTCACCGAGACCGACGCCGACCGGTGCCGGCAGGTCGCCGGGCGGATCATCGAGGTGGTCCGCGACGTGTACCCGCTCGCCGAGCGCCAGGTCTGCCTCGCCGCCAGCGGTGGCCTGCTCATCCTCGACCTGGAGCGCACCGAGCCGGCCGAGGCGCTGCGCGACGCAGACCTCGCGCTGTACGCGGCAAAGGAGGCGGGCAAAAACCAGGTCGTCGAGTTCAGCCCGCGGATGCGCGAGTCCCGCATGCGCCACGCCGAGCTGGCCGCGAGCCTGCGTGCCGCGCTGGCCGCCGACGCGCTGACCGTGCTGTACCAGCCGATCGTCGACCTGCGCTCGGGCCAGCCGGTCGCGCTGGAGGCGCTGCTGCGGTGGCGTACGGCGGATGGGCGGGACGTGCCGCCCAGCCAGTTCATCGCGGTGGCGGAGGAGATCGGGCTGGTCCTCGACGTCGGCTCGAAGGTGCTGCGCGACGCCACCGCGCACGCCGCCCTCTGGCACGCCCGGCACGACGTGGCGGTCAGCGTCAACGTGTCGGCGCGGCAGCTGGCCTCGCCGGCGTTCGCGGCCGACGTGCTCAGCGTGCTCGCCGACCGTTCGCTGCCACCAGGCGCGCTCATCATCGAGCTCACCGAGACGGTGCTGGTCGAGGCGGCCGGCGCCGCGGGCGAGCTGGCCCACCGCACGCTGACCACGCTGCGCGAGCACGGCGTGCGGATCGCGGTCGACGACTTCGGCACCGGCTACTCCTCGCTGGCCTACCTCCAGCGCCTGCCGATCGACATCCTGAAGATCGACCACTCGTTCACCGCGACGCTCGACTCGCCCAGCGAGCGGGGCCAGCGCTTCGTCGGCGCCATCCTGGGGCTCGGGCTGAGCCTCGACGTACCGACGGTCGCCGAGGGCGTGGAGACGCCCCGCCAGGCAGCGCTGCTGCGCGAGCTGGGCTGCCCGCTGGCCCAGGGCTACCACTTCGCCCGGCCCTGCCCGCCCGAAGGCGTGCTCGACTACCTCTCCACGCCGGTCGCACTGCGCGCGTCCCTGACGTAGACAGCGCCCGGCGCGGGCTCGGTTTCCACACCGCGATCGACATGATGGAGGTCATCCGGCAGCGGGCGCCGGCTCGATGCTGGCGGCAGCGCGGCTGGACCATCCCGGCGCGCGATGCCGGCGGGGTTGATCGCGAACACGGTGGCGGCGATGCTACGGGCGTGGAGTACGTGTCCAGAGTGCCGCGACCGCCGCTGGACGGGTTGATCGACGACCTCTACTACCTGGAGGGTGCGCCGCCGTACGCCCGGCTGACGCTGCCGCCCGCGCCGTCGGCGTTGCTCATCGTCAACCTCGGGGCGCCGTTCCGCATCCGCGGCGGCACCGACATCGAGACAGCCGAGTATGCCGACGGCTGCGTGGTCACCATGCCCACCCGCGCGTGGGAGTTCGGCTACCCACTACGGACCCGGTCCGTCGGCGTGCACTTCAAGCCGTGGGGGCTGGCGCCGTTCCTGCCGATGCCCGCGGCCGAGCTGTGCGACCGGCCGGTGACGATAGAGCAGGTGTGGGGCCGACCCGCCATTGCTGAGCTGCGAGACCGGCTGGCCACGGCGGGCGGACCGCACCAGATGCTGACGCTGCTCGAGGAGGAGCTGAAGCGACGGCTGTGCGAGACCGCCGGCCTGGGGCTGGTCCGCCATACGAGCAGCGTCATCGCGGCGACCAGCGGGGCGGTGCCGATCGGCGACCTGAGGGCGGCAGCCGGTGTCAGCAGCACTCATCTGGCACAGCGGTTCAAGGAGCTCATCGGCGTCACGCCGAAGCGGCTGGCCCGCACCCAGCGCTTCGCCGCCACCTTGCTCGCGATCGACTTCGCCGGACCGATCGACTGGGGCGACGTCGCCGGTGGCGCGGGCTACTTCGACCAGGCCCACTTCGGCCACGAGTTCCGGGCGTTCACCGGGCTCACGCCGACCCGATACGCCGAAGTCCGGCAGCGATTCCTGCGCGAACATCCCGGCAACGCGCTGGACGGCTGGTCGCTGCCGGCCGATTGATTCCTTACAAGAGCGACAGCTCACGACTCGCTAGTTTGGGGGCACCCCAAAGCAGAGGAGAGCACCGTGGGCAAGGTGGTCATGTACAGCTCGGTGTCGGTGGACGGCTTCATCGCAGACGAGCACGACCAGCCCGGACCGCTGTTCGACTGGTTGACCAGCGGCGACGTCCCGTTGGACGAGAGCGGCGAGGTGAAGGTGTCGCAAACGTCCTACGACTACACCCGGCCGTACTGGGACCAGATCGGGGCGACAATCGCCGGCCGCCACGTCTTCGACATGACGGACGGCTGGGACGGGAAGCCTCCGGGCGGGATCGACCACGTGGTCGTCGTGACGCACCGGCCGGCGCCCGAGGGCTGGGACCCCGAGGCACCGTTTCACTTCGTCGACGGCGTCGAGGCAGCCGTGGCCAAGGCGCAGGAGCTTGCGGGTGACCGCATGGTCGAGGTCGCCGCTGGCGACGTCGGTGGCCAGGTGCTTGCCGCGGGCCTGATCGACGAGGTGCGCATGGACGTCGTACCCGTCGTGTTCGGGTCCGGCAAGCGCTACTTCGGGTCGGTCCACGCGCAGCACCTGTTGGAGGATCCTGACGTGGTGATTCAGGCCGACCGGGTGCTTCACCTGCGCTATCGGGTGCGTCGTTGACGATCTGAGCGGCTACGCGAAGAAGTCCACTGCGAACAGTGACACAAGATCGGGCCTCCGGCTGCGTTTGCGCATCGCTGTGCCTGGTCGGGCAGCCGACGCCGATCCGCCCCAGCACCTCACCTGCGGCAAGTTCAACTCAAGATCACTGGTTGCCGGTTTCCGTCGTATCTTTGGCCGACTCCAGGAAGAGCGGCTCTTCGCCAATGTAGGACGTACTCGGGGTCTGAATCCGCCTATCGGGCTCCAGACGCTGGCCGACCACGACCAGGCCGAGCTCATCCGGGCGGCAGAACGTGGTCAGGTCAGGGCAGCCGAAGGTAGCGTCAGGCACGTCGAGGTCTTCCAGATGGGCGGCGTAGGAACCTCCATCCTCGGAAGACCTCCACACCTCCCCCGGGACCCGCGTCGCGAAGCGCTCTGTCCACAATGGTGGGAGCATCCCGCCTCCACCAGCGAGCAAGCCGGGTCGTGAACCGCGGAGGGTGAGGCTGCGGGAGCAGCGGTCTGGACCGCGACGGGCATCGCGGCAGCTCAAATATCGTTTCAGCCGGCGCGGACCTCGTGCGGGATGGCGGGCGCCGGAAGGTCGACGCCGGAGCCGGCACCGCGCGGCAGGGTGATCGTCGGGGCGGCGATGTCGATGTCGCGGGTCTCCTTGGAGTACAGGAAGGCGACCAGCGAGATCAGCGCGGTCACGATGATCCAGCCGGCGACCAGCCAGGGCTCGCCGCCGCCGGCCCGCAGCAGTGCCGCCGCCACCAGGGGCGAGAAGCCGGAGACCACAGCGCCCACTTCGCGTGAAGCGGCAAATCCGGTGTACCGGACGCCGGCCCCGAAGAGCTCGGCGTAGAAGATCGGCTGTACGGCGATCATCGGGGCGAAGCCGAGCGCCATCGCGGTGACCATCGCCAGCCAGATCACCACCGGCTGCCCAGTGCCCACCAGCAGGAAGAGCGGCACCGCGAAGAGGGCGGTGAACACGACGCTGAACAGGTTGAGCGGGCGGCGGCCAACCCGGTCGGCCAGCGCGCCGTACACCGGCTGGAGCGCGATCACGACCACGCTGAACAGGATCACGCCGGTCAGCGCGACGGCGCGGCTCTGCCCCTCCTCGTCGACCAGATACGTGATCATGAATGTGCCGTAGACGTAGACCACGGCGGTGTCGCAGACGTGCGCGCCCACGCCCACCAGGAAGCTGCGCGGATAGCGGCGCAGCGTGGTCAGCACCGGCGACGAGACGATCGTGCGGTCGCGCTCCATCGCCAGGAACACCGGCGACTCGGCGACCCGCAGCCGCACGTACAGCGAGACGAAGATGAGCACGAAGCTGGCCAGGAACGGCAGCCGCCAGCCCCACTCCCGCATCGCCTCGGTGCCGAGCAGTTGCACCAGCAGGAAGGCCACCGTGCCGGCGAGCAGACCCACCTGCACGCCGGTCTGCACGAAGGACGCGTAGAAGGCCCGGCGGTCGCGCGGCGCGTGCTCGGCCAGCAGCGTGGAGGCGCCACCGAACTCGGCGCCGGCCCCCAGCCCCTGGCAGATCCGGGCGGTGACCAGCAGGATCGGGGCGAGCACGCCGACGCTCTCGTATGTCGGCAGCAGCCCCACGATGCCGGTCGCGAAGCCCATCAGCAGCGTGGTCATCACCAGCGTCGAGCGGCGGCCGATCCGGTCGCCGAGCCGGCCGAAGAAGAACCCGCCGAGCGGGCGGAAGATGAACGCCACCCCGAACGTCGCGAACGAGGCGAGAATCCGCACCGGCGGAGACGCGTTGGGGAAGAAGAGGTCACCGAGGACGAGCGCCGCGGCGAGCCCGTAGATGAAGAAGTCGTACCACTCCAGAGCGGTCCCCACCAGGGACGCCACGACCACGCGGCGCAGCTCGGCGCCAGGCCGGGTCGGCGCGGCGGGGGTCGGCGGGGTCACGAGGGGCGCTCCGGCGTCATGGGACGGGTGATTTACGCAACCGCTGGTTTCTGGGACGGGGGTTTCGCGGCAGGGTACAGCGTGCCAGGTTTGACGCCGCCCGTGGTGGTTTCGCGGGCGTGTTGCCGATCCGTGGGAAGGACAATGCGATCGTGACGCCCTCCGCACCCGCTCTCGCCGTCACCGGGGCCACCGGCCGGCTGGGCCGCCGCGTCGCCGAGCGGCTGGCCGCCGCCGGCACACCCCAGCGGCTGGTCGTACGCGACCCGGCCCGGGCGCCCGAGTTGCCCGGTGTCGAGGTGGTGCGGGCGGAGTACGCCGACGGCGAGGCCGCCCGCCGCGCGCTCGACGGTGTGAAGACGCTCTTCATGGTCTCCGGGGCCGAGGAGCCAGGCCGGGTCGAGGCGCACCGCACGTTCGTCGACGCGGCGGTCGCGGCCGGCGTCTCGCACCTGGTGTACACGTCGTTCTTCGGCGCCGCGCCGGACGCCACGTTCACGCTCGCCCGCGACCATTGGGCGACCGAGGAGCACCTGGCCGCGAGCGGGCTGCGCACCACGATCCTGCGCGACAACCTGTACATCGACTTCTTCCCGCTGATGGTCGGCGACGACGGCGTGCTGCGCGGCCCGGCGGGCGACGGCCGGGTCGCCGCGGTGACGCAGGACGACATAGCCGACGCGGCCGTCGCGGTGCTGAGCGAGCCGGAAAAGCACGAAAACGCCCGCTACGACCTCACCGGCCCGGCCGCGCTCACGCTGCGCGAGGTGGCCGCCACCATCACCGAGGTGACCGGGCGCCAGGTGACCTACCGCGACGAGTCGCTCAACGAGGCGTACTCGTCGCGGGCCACGTACGGCGCACCGGCTTGGCAGGTCGACGCGTGGGTCAGCACCTACACGGCGATCGCCGCGGGCGAGTTCGACGGCGTCACCGCGGCGGTCGCCGAGCTCACCGGACACCCCCCGACCAGCCTCGCCGCACACCTGTCCGCCCTGAATGCCGACTAACCCTGAGCCGCTCGGACGTGCCAACGCTCGCTAGGATCCGCATACGGAAACTGCGGGGAGGGTCAGTAATGCAACCAGGCAATCCGTACCACTTGATCGAGGCGGTTGGCTCGTGTCAGGTGGGCAGTGTCTGGTCGGCCATCGACCCGCAGGGCCGATCGCTGATGGTGGCGCTGCTCGATCCCAACGTCGCCACCGACCAGCGCTGGCGGGAGGCGTTCCAGGAGGCGGCCAACGCGCTCGTGCAGGCCGGCGAGCCCGGCTACCTGTACGCGGACTTCGCGAGCGGCTCGCCCTGGGTGGCGTACGCGGCGGAAAACGGCGTCGGCGCCGAGCGGGTCTTCCTGGCGCTGGGCATGGACTTCCAGCCCGTACCGCCGGATGGGCTGGGGCCGCTCGACCACGCGCCGGTCGAGCCGACGACCCAGTTGACGCCGCCCGCGCCTGACCAGGCCGCTGCGGCCCAGCAGCAGCCGCTGCCGCCCGACGTGATCAACACCACCGGCCCGGCCGAGGCGCCTCCGACGACGGTGATCCCGCCGGTCCGGCCCGGTCCGCCGGCCGCCGCCCAGCAGTCCCCGGCCGCACCACAGCCCACGCCGCAGTCCGCGCCGCCGGCCGCTCTCCCCCCGCCCCAGCCCGCTCTCCCCGCGCCGGCCCAGCCGGTCGACGACTACGAGCAGACTCAGCCCACGCAGCGGATGCAGCTACCGCCGGCCGCCCCGCCGCAGGCCGCTCCGCCCGCGCAGTCCGCGCCGGTCAACCCGTGGGCGCCGACCCAGTCGGTCTCCGGGCCGCCACAGCAGGCGATGCCGGTCTCGTCGCCGCCGCCGATGTTCTCCGCTCCCCCGCATCCGACCTCCGGCACGCCACACCCCATCTCCGGGGCACCACACCCCATCTCCGGGGCACCACACCCCACGTCGGGCGCGTCCGGTCCGGTCTCCGGCACGCCGATGTCACCGGCGTACTCGCATCCGCAGTCGCCGGCCTACAACGCCCCGGCGTACGGGCCACGGCCGCCGCACGGTCCGGCGCCCTACGACCCGTACGCGCCGGTGCCGCCGGCACAGCCGCGCCGGTCCCGCACGGGGCTCTGGGTCGGCATCGCCGTGGCGGTGCTGCTCGTGATCGCGGGCGGCGGCGGCGTGTACGCGTTCACCGCTTCCGGCGGCGAGGAGCCCCGCCCGCCGGAGCCCTCCCCCTCCGCCACGCTCGCGACTGCGCCGCTGCCGACCGCCTCGCCGCTCTTCCCCGGCATCGAGCCGCCGCGGGAAGGCAGTTGGCCGGAGCAGTGGCCGAAGTTCGGGGCCTCCGACAGCCTGCGAACACTGTCCGATCTGGACGGTCTGGGCTTCACGCTGAAGGTGCCACGCGCCTGGGACTGCAGCCCGGCCGGCCGGGCCGAGGGCTTCGCCAAGTACAACTGCGGTGTCTCCCCGGGCGCCAACCCGGAGATTGGCGGCGAGCTGATCGTGCGTACCTGCCCCGACGGTTGCTCCCAGGAGCGGCGCGACGCGCTGCGCCAGTCCGAGGAGGCGTTCGGCCTGCAGTGGGTGCGCAGCGGGGAGTTCGCCGCGTACGCCGAGTCCAGCTCGCTGGAGATCGAGGGCGCGAAGCGGTACGGGCTGGTGATCGTGGCGTACTGGCGCAGCGGCGCCGAGGGCACCGTCGACCGGCAGCTGGTCTTCCGGATGACCGCCCCAGTGGACGGCGCCGGCCAGCTGCGCCGGGTCGCCAACTACATCCGCGACACGGTCATTTTTTGATCCGGCTCGCCCGTAGATGGCGCTACCGGCGCGTACCCCGCCGTGGGGCTCGTGCTCTCGGAGGCGCGGAGGCCGAGCCGTGCGATCAGGACGAGTGGCAGCCAGGCCGCGTAGCCAGCGAGCGTCGTCGACACGTGCGACGCCTCCAGCCACGACACATAGCAGAACGCGACCAGGAAGAGCGCCGCGGCGGGCATCCCGGCCCGGGCCAGCGGCATCGACCACCGCCAGGACTCGGCGAAGAGCACCGCGAAGAGGACCGCGGCGACCATGCCACCGGCGACGATGAGCTGCACCAGCACGTTGTGCGCGTGGTTGAACGAGCCACCCATCTCGACCGCCAGCTGGGCCTGCTGGCGGTCGAGGAACTCCGGGCCGAGCCCCAGCATGGGCCGGTCGGCCCACCGGTCCAGCAGCGCGTCCCAGATCTGACCGCGCCGGGTGAAGCCTGCGGGGTCGGTGGTGACGAGCGGAACGAAGATGACTAGCGCGACCCCGCCGGCGATCGGCACCGAGAGCAGCCAGGACCGCAGTGGCTGGCGCCTGACGAGGCGGTACGCCGCGTATGTGCCGATGACCGCAGCGGCGGCGAGTTGGCTGCTGCGCGACCCGGTCCAGAAGAGCGCGACGAGCATCACCGCGACGGATCCCCAGCGCAGGGCCGCGTAGCGCAGGCAGAAAGCGAACGGCAGGCTCAGCGCGAGCGAGATGCCCAGCACGTTGGAGTGTGGGTACGGCCCGGCGAGCAGCCCGCCGAAGAGCACCGCCTTGTCACCGGCGTCCGCTCCGGAGAGCAGTGCCAGGTCGGAACGGACGAGCGCGAGCAGGATCGACCCGGCGGCGGTGATCGCGCCGAGTGCGCCGAACGTGGCGAGCACCTCCTGACGCGGCGGGCGCAGCCAGATCGCGAGCGCGGCCAGCGGCAGCGCGAGCGTCACGATGCCCGGTGCCTGACCGTTGACCGCCCCGGAGATCGCAATCGCGACCAGCGGCGCGATTGGCACCAGCAGCCAGGGCAGGTGGCTCGGGCGCCGGCCCCACACACCGCTGACCGCGAGCAGGGCCGCGATCGCGAGGAACACCAACGTGCTCGCGTCACCGGCCCTGTCGGCGAGCGCCGGCACGGTGTCGTCCCGCGAGTTGAACTCGGGGCGGCCACCGGAGAAGAGCTGGACGACGTGCGGCAGCACCACTCGCAGCCAGCCGAGCACGATCAGGGCGCCGACCGCGAGCGTGGGAAAGCCGATCCCGCCGAGCCGGCGGACGATCCGCCCGATCGAGGTGTCGGAGAGTGCCGCGAGCCGCGTGCGCACGGCCTGCACATCGTCCCGACCCGGCACGGTGAGCATCCGCAGCGATCCGGAGTCAGGCACCTTGCCCAGCGCCCAGGCCGTACCGATCACGGAGACGCCGTAGCCGGCGAGGCTCGCCACGGCCGCACCCACTGCCCCCATCGGGGCGAGCAGGAAAAGCAGGACGATCGAGACCACGGAACCGGTGACGAGCGCGGCCGACGACGAGGCCGCGCGGCCGTTCGCGAGCAGTACCGCGCTGAAGATCACCATGCAGGTGTAGAGCGTCGTACCGGCGCAGAGGATCACGGTGGGCAGGACCGCGGGCGTGAATGGGGCACCGAAGACCCACGGCACCGCCACGGCCGCGATCGCCGCCAGAAACGCGCAGGCGCCGAACGAGGCGACCACGGCCAGCCGCGCCACCCGGGTCGCCCGGCGCGGGTCGTCCGACGACGGTCGTCCCATGAGAACCGTGCGGGCGGCGGTCGCGATCACCATCGGGATCTCCGCGACGCTCACCGCCACCGCGTAGTAGCCAAGCTGCTCGGCGCCGATGACCGGCAGGCCGATGATCTGGTCGAGGCGCGCGCTGGAGATGGCGGCCAGCACGCCGGGCAGGGCGGCCAGTGAGTACGTGACGAGCGACCGGGTCGGTATCCTGCCGTCCCAGGCCGCATCCGCCTCGTCCGGCGCCGTCTCCCGCCGCAGCCGCAGCAGCCCCACGATCACGCCGGCCGCGATGGAAGCCACGAAGATCACGCTGGCCCAGTACGCACTCAGGTCGAACGCGAGACAGGCGAAGACCACCAGCGCGGTACGCAACAGCGCCGGCAGCACCTTGACGAGGTTGACACCGCGGATGTCGGATACGCCGGTGAGCCCGCCCATGAAGAGGTTGGCGAGCACGTGCAGCGGCGCGAGCAGGGCCAGCGTGAGAAACTGACCGTAGTGCCCAGTGCCGCCGAAGACGAAGAACCCGAGCACCGCCAGCAGCCCGATGCCGAGCACCCCCAGCGGTACGACCGCCAGCAGGCTCACCCGCGCGGCGGCCCGCCGGGAGAGACGCCCGTCGCGCAGATGGAAGGTGAGCGCGTCCTGCAGGCCGTATGTGCCAAACCAGCCGCACACTACGATCGGCAGCGTCAGCGCGGCGTAGAGCCCTCGACCGCTCGGCCCCAGCTCGCGGGAGAGGATCGGGCCGACGACGAGCCCGCTGATCGGGATCAGCAGGTTGGCGACGGACGCCGAGACGAGTTTCCTCGTGGACATCAGGGTGCCTGGTCAAGGTAGCCGTGCGCGCCCAGCGATTCGACCAGCCGGGTGGCGAACCACTCCTGCGAGAACCGCTCCCGTACCAGCCGCAACGCTTCGGCTGCCATCTCGTCCAGCTCGGCCTCGCTAGCCGCGAGCAACTGGTCGGCGAGCCCGACCGAGGTCGGCGCGACTCGCACGGCGACCGTCGGCGGCACGCCCTCGACGCCCACCGGCGTGCTGAACACCGGCACCGAGTGGGCCAGCAGCGTCAGCGTCTTGAGCTTCACGCCCGCGCCGCTCCACAGTGGAACGATCCCGGCCCGCGCACCGGCCAGCACCGGGCGCAGGTCATCGACGTATCCGAGGACCCGCACACCGTCGTACGCGGCGAGCTCGTCTCGCATGCCGTTACTCAGGCCCGAACCGACCAGCGTCAGCGCGAACCCGGCGCGACGCAACGGCTCCCACGCCTCGTCCAGAAACCGACGCAGCCCGAGCAGGTTGGAGCGGTAGGCGAAGCTGCTCAGCCAGACCAGCTCCCGTTGGCGCGGCGCCGGTACGTGTCCGTCCGGCACCGGTACGCAGCTCGGCAGCGTGAAGTCGGCCTTCCGCCCGTGGCTGGTCAGCAGCCGTGCGGCTTCCTCGTCGCTGGTGACCGAGACGGTGCCGCAGTGCGCGAGTGCCCGGGCCTCGAAGCGCGCCGATATCCCGGCCAGGTAGCGGGCGCGGATCTGGTGGGCCATGCCGGGAGCCTCCGCGACGTCCTCGCGGCTGCTGGTGGCGAGCACGTTCGCCTTGTCCCAGTGCCAGCGCAGCCGGGTATCCGCGAGGTAGGCGCCGGCCGCCTCGCCGATCGCGACACCGGCGCCGGCGCGGTCGCGTAGGTCGTCGTGGAGCGCCCGACTGTAGCGGGTGCGCACCCACGGGGGCAGCCCACCGCCAAGCGACTCCGGGTAGCGGCCAAGCGGGCCGAGCCGGTCCAGCCGGTACGGCGTGGCGGCGAAGTCGCGTACCTCCACGCCGGGTAGCAGTGCGCGCAGCTCCTCGACCTGGGCATCGGTGGTCTCCGGGCGGCGCACCGCGAGCAGGGTGTAGCCGCGCACCTTGGCGATCGCGCGCAGCATCATGAGCACTCGTACCGGATCGCCGCGATCCTGCGGGATCGGGAAGAAGGTGCTGACCACCGTCAGTCCCATGTGGACCGTGCCTCGCTCGCCCGCTCGGCTCCGGCAAGCCGGCGCCACCGATCGAGCAGCCGCTCCGCCTGCAGCCCGGGGGGAAACTCGGTGCGGATACGGTCGGCGACCTCGCGGGTGCGCCGCCGCACCTCAACAGGGTCGGCCTCCAGCGCCGCGCGCAGGGCCGTGGCCAAGGCAACCGGGTCGGCCGGCGGCGCGAGCCAAGCACCGCGCGCGCCGACCAGCTCAGGGATGCCCGAAACGGCCGTGGTGACCACCGGTACGCCCCGGCTGGCTGCCTCCATGAGGAAGACCGGGATGCCGTCGAGGTCGCCGTCGGCGGCCGCCTGGCAGGCCAGCACCGCGACGTCCGCGTCGAGCAGGGCCGCGGTCGCCTCCCGGTGCGGCACCGCGCCATGGAACGTGACCATGCCGGCGATCCCCAGCGCCTGCGCCTGTGCGGTGAGCGCCTCGCGGAGGGGGCCGTCGCCGTAGACGTCGTACCGCACCGGCAGCCCTTCGGCGGAGAGGCGGGCGACCGCGTCGAGCGTGGCGCCGATGCCCTTCTTCTCGATGAGGCGGGCGACGGTCACCAGCCGCGCGGGCGTACCCGGCAGCCGCTCCGCCCGCTCGGACACCTCACCGTCGTAGGCGGCGCGGACCACGCTGTGCGACGGTGGCGGGATAGCAACTCCCTTGTCCCGAAGCTGCCCCACCGCCGCCTCGGAGATGACGAAGAGGTGGGCCAGGGCGCCGAGGCGGCGGGCGAGCGCCGCCACGTTGCCGTCGAGCAGGAAGTCCGCCGCGTGCGCTAGCGCGGTCACCGGTACGCCCAGCTCGCGGCCGACGAGTACGGCCGTCGCGGTGGGGAGGTTGACGAAGTGGGTGTGCACGACATCGGGGCGGAATCGGGCGACATCGCGCGACAACGCGATCGCGTACGCGCTGGCGAGCACCGCGCGGGGCAGGTACGAGAAGCCGAGCAGGCGTACGTGGCGCAGCAGCCGCACCGGATGCCGCAGGAGGATGGCCAGCACACGTCGCAGCTCGCCCGCGCGCCCGCCAGGGCGGGCCACGAAGACCTCTACCGCGGCTCCCGCGTCGCCCACCGCCCGGATCTCAGAGCCGATGAAGGTCTCGCTGTAGCTGGGCGGACGGAGAAGTACGTAGGCGACCCGGAAACGGCCGTCCTGGTCGGTCACTGGTGGCGCCTCTCGCTCGCGGAACGCTGCCGTACATCAGTGAAGAACGCCGCCTGTGCCGCCATGCACTCCCGGTCGGTCTGGATGCCGTCGGTGTGCACCGCGCCGGACGCCAGCTTCGCGCGCAGCTCGGCGCTGTCCGCCACTTCGCGCATCGCCTTACCGAGCGCCTCCGGCTGGTCCGCCGGGATGAGGAGGCCGTTGAAGCCGGTGCGGATCCACTCGCTCGGCCCGCCGCCCTCGGTAGCCACGATCGGCTTGCCGTGTGCCAGTCCCTGGATCACCGTCTGGCCCAGCGGCTCGGGGCGGGTCGAGGCGTGCACCAGTACGTCGATCGAGTCGAGGAAACCGCCTATGTCGTCGACGTGCCCGAGGAGGCGCACCTGCTCCGCCACGCCGAGCCGAGCGGCCAGTTTGCGCAGCTCCTCCTCGTACGCGGACTCGCCGAACAGCGGCGCGCCGGCCAGGTGGGCCCGGACCGGTGTACCCCGGAACTCCCGCGCGAACGCCTCGATGAAGACGTGCTGGCCCTTCCACCGTTGCAGCCGCCCGACCATGCCGATCGTGGCCACCTCCGGGCGCACTCGCGCCGCGGTGACCCGGCTGGCCACGCCGATCGGGCTCTGGATTACCGTGCGCGGCACGTCGGGCGCCAGCCAATGCTCGGCCGACTCGAGCGTGGATCGGGAGTTGGCCACGACACCGTCCGCACGGCCTAGGGCCAGCCGGGTGAACGCGGTCAGCCCGAACTTTCCGAGGCTTTCCGTCGCGACCTGGTCACGTACATGCACGACAAGCGGTGCCCGCCGCCGGCCGATCAAGCCGCAGATGATGCCGGCGGCGGCCGTATTGGCGTGCAGCACGTCCGCCTCGCGGTAGAGCGGGCCGCGCCGCAGCGCCCGGGCGGAAGCCCGCAGCCCGTTGAGGTATCGCGCGACGAGGGCAGGACTGCGGCTGCGCGTGCCTCCGGTGGGCAACTCCGGCAGGTCGAGCGCGACCCGTACGCCATGGGCGGGCAGGGCGTCGAATGCGTCGCCGCCGGGCGGGGCACAGATCCCGGCCCGCCACTCGTGCTCCTGGGCCAGCAGCCGCGCCAGCGCCAGCTCCGCGCCACCCCGGTGGGAGGTGTGGCTGACGTGCAGCACGTTAGGCGGTGGCATCGCGTACCCACGCGGAGAGACGTGATGCGAACTCCTGCTCCGAGAACGACGCGGCGTGCGTGATCGCCCGCTCCGGCACCAGCTCGCCGATCCGCTGAGCAAAAGGCGCGTAGGCGGACGGATCGGTCGAGTCGACCAGGAAGCCCGTCTCGCCATCGACGACGGTCTCCAGTAGCCCACCTCGGCGCAGCCCCACGACCGGTGTGCCACAGGCCTGCGCCTCGACCGGGATGATGCCGAAGTCTTCGTGCACCGGGAAGAGCAGCGCGCGAGCGCCCCAGTACAACTGGCGCAGCCGGGCCCGGTCCGGTCGCACCTCGAACGTCACCGGCACACGCACCCGCTCCGCCGCACGGCGCAGCGCGGCCTCCTCCGGCCCCGAGCCGGCGAGGACCAGCGGCACTCCCATCCGGTCGGCGATCGCGATGGCGAGGTCGAAGTTCTTGTACGGGATCCAGCGCCCGATCCCGAGCAGGTAGTCGCGCGGCTGCTCGCGGTCGGCACGCGGCGCGGCGGAGAAGTAGGCGACATCGACGGGCGGGTTGACCACGACCGCGTCCCGCCGCCAGTAGCGGTGGATCCGGGCCTGCACCTCACGGGAGTTGGCCGCGTAGCTGTGCACGTGCTGGCTGAGCCGCACGTCGACCGCCTGGAGCGCCCGGCGCGGCGGCACCAGCAGGGGGTTGGCGCCGCGACCGTCGAACGCCGGACTCCAGATGTAGCGTGCGGGCGAGTGCACGTAGCTCAGGTGGCGGGTATCGCTCGGCGCGCCCAGGCGCACGGTGTGCGCGAACGCGTGGCTGGAGGAGATCACCACATCGAACCGCTCGCGCGTCAGCGTACGCCAGACCAGCGGCATCAGGGGCAGGGCGAGGGCCTTGGAACGGGTCAGCGGCGTGCGCGACAGCCACGACTCGCGCAGCCCTGGCTCGTCGGCGTCGCGGTCCTTCCACAGCACGAACCGCTCGGCGTGCGGCACGAGATCGGCGATGCGGCGGAAGACGTTTTCCGATCCGCCGGTGGCACCGAACCACTCGTGGACAAGTGCGACGGAACGCCCCGGTAGCAGGGTCGCGTCAGTGGCGCCCGGCGATGAATGGGCGAAATGGCCGGACATATCCCCACGTACTCCCCGCGTCATTTACATGAATGGCGATCCTCGCCGGCTCGAAATGCTAATGGACAACGGCACTTTCCGCAGTCCGCGCCCGGACCGAGCGGCCTCACCATGGCCCGCCCCGGCTGTTATCGTGCGCCGGCGGCGACGGGCAAACGGAGGTTCGAAGGTGGAGCAGGCTTTGGCGGCACCGGCTCGCCAGTGGCGCAGCCTCCGCACCGGCCTCGCCCTGCCGCTCGCCGTCACCGGCCTCGCGTTCCTGCTCGGCTACTGGCAGAAGGCCACCTGCTACGCGGCGGCCTGGCCGCGCGGCAACCGTCTGGCCTACGCGGAGAGCTGCTACAGCGACATCCCGGTGCTCTTCCGCGAGCGCGGTCTGATCGCGGGCATCTTCCCGTACGCGCCGGAGTCCTGGCGCCATCCGCTGGAGTACCCGGTACTCACCGGCATCGTGATGGACGCCACAGCGCGCCTGACCCGGGCCGTGGGCGGTGGCGGCGAGAGCGGGCTGACCCGGACATACTTCGACGTCAACGTCGTGGTGCTGCTCGGCTTCGCGCTCGCCACGGTCGCCGTCGTGTGGGCGCTGCCGCGCGACGCGAGGCACCGTCTGGTGGGTGCGCTGCTGGTGGCGTCCGCGCCGGTGCTC
Organism: Phytohabitans kaempferiae; assembly: GCF_042433955.1. NCBI lineage: Bacteria > Bacillati > Actinomycetota > Actinomycetes > Micromonosporales > Micromonosporaceae > Phytohabitans > Phytohabitans kaempferiae. The sequence goes on from NZ_JBHLUH010000079.1 coordinate 136,677, forward strand.
GCGTTCACCGGCACCATCAACTGGGACCTGGTGGCGGTCCTCGCCGCCGTGGCCGCGCTGCTGGCCTGGTCGCGCGGGCGCCCGCTGGTCGCCGGGATTCTCATCGGCCTGGGTACCGCGGCTAAGCTCTTCCCGCTCTTCATCCTCGGCCCGCTGCTACTGCTCTGCCTACGCGGGCACACGATGCCGGCGTTCGCCCGGACGGCGACCGGTGCGGTGGCGGCCTGGGTCGCGGTCAACCTGCCGGTGGCGCTGCGCTACCCCGACGGCTGGCTGCTGTTCTTCCGGTTCAACTCCGACCGCCCCGCCGAGGTCGGCTCCCCCTGGTACGGGCTGGATCTGGTCGGCTGGGGAGTACCCGCGCTCAACCTCGTGGCGCCGCTCTGCTTCGCCGCACTCTGCGCGGGCGTCGCGTGGGTCGCCTGGCGGGCGCCGGAGCCGCCGGCGGTGGCGCCCCTCGCGTTCCTCGTCATCGCCGCGTTCCTGATGACCAACAAGGTCTACTCGCCGCAGTATGTGCTCTGGATGCTGCCTTTCGGCGCCCTCGCCGTCGGCGCTCTGCGGGGCAAACGGCCACTGGTGGTATGGGGCGCGTGGCAGGCAGCCGAGGTCCTCTACTGGTACATGGTCTGGGACCACCTGGAGATGGGGCATCGGATCAACGGCGTCGCCGGCGCGCTGTACCTGTTGTCGATCGTGTTACGGCTGGCAGCCACGACGTGGCTGTGCGCGATCGTGACTCGAAACATGTGGACGAACACGCAGCCAGCTGTGCTTGAGCGCTGACTGTCCCCTATGTTTGCAGCATGACCGACGACGTCGCGCTGTTGCTGCAGCGGGCCGGCTTCGGCCCGACCGCCGCCGAGCTGAGCGCGGCGCGGCAGGCGGGCTATGCCACGACAGTCGCCGGCCTTACGGTGCCAGCCGGTCCAGACATCGGCGCGACCAGTGCGCCCATCCCCGACCTGGGCCTGGACCCATACGCCGAGACGCCCAATCCCACGCAGGCGCAGCGGGTCCGGTCCGACGACATCCGCGGCGAGCAAAACGAGCGGATCAGCCGGTGGTGGCTTGACCGCATGACGGTCGCCAACCACCAGGCGGTGGAAAAGCTGCTCTTCTTCTGGCACGGCCACTGGGCCACTTCTGTGACGAAGGTGAAGAGCGCGCAGCTCATGCTCGCCCAGCACGTCACGATCCGACAGTCGCGCGACTTCGGCGACATGGCCCGCCGCATGGTGGTCGATCCCGCCCTCGTCTACTGGTTGGACGGCCAGCTCAACACCAAGGCCTCAGCCAACGAAAATCTCGGCCGCGAGCTGCTGGAGCTCTTCCTGCTCGGCATCGGACAGTACACCGAGCAGGACGTCAAGGCAGCCGGGCGGGCGCTGACCGGCTGGCGGATCGACCTGCGGCGGGCGCGATCCACTCTGGTGGCCAGCGAGCACGACGGCGGCGCCAAGACGATCCTCGGTCGTACCGCCGACTTCGACGCGCAAAGCCTTGTCGACCATCTGCTGCGGCAGCCGGCGTGCCGCCGGTTCATCGCCTCTCGGCTCTGGTTCCGGTACGGGTCGTCGACCCAGCCGATCCCGGAGTCCACATTGGAGCGGATGAGCGCTGCGTTCCCTCGGCCGCTGGCCATGCTCCGGGCGCTCTTCGCGGACGAAAGCCTGCACACGACCCGGGGCACGATGGTCAAGCAGCCGGTGGAGTGGCTTGTCGGGGCGATGCGCCAGCTCGGCGTGCGGCCGGCCGGAATGCCCGACGAGACATTCCGGCAGATCCTCGCGGGGATGAACGGGTTGGGTCAGCGCCCCTTCGCCCCGCCCAGCGTCGGCGGATGGACCTCCGGTGCCGCCTGGCTCACCTCCGCCGCCGCGCAGGTGCGGCTGAGCCTTGCCGGCAAGCTGGCGAGCCTGCTCACGCCGGAGCGGCTGACGCCCGAAGACGTCGCGTACATTTTGTGCATCGACAAGTGGACCAACCGGACCTACGCGGTCCTGCGTGACGTGCGCAACTCCCGGCTGTTGCTGACGCTCGGCCTCGTGAGCCCGGAATACCTGGTGACCTGAATGGACGCGCTGACCCGACGCCGCTTTCTCATCGCTTCCGGTGTCGCCGGAGGCGGCGCGCTGGCGGCCGGCGTGGGCACCATCGGCCTCGCCCAGCTGCTGCGATCCGCGGGCAGCGAGCAGGCCGCCGCCCTACGCAACACCGGGAAGCTCGTCCTGGTCACGCTCTACGGCGGCAACGACGGCCTCAACACCGTCATCCCATACGCCGACCGCGACTACTACACCGCCCGCCCCGAGCTGGCGTACCCCGCCGAGAAGGTGCTCCACCTCGACGAGGCGCTCGGGCTCAACCCGATGATGGGCGGCCTCAAGCGGTTGTGGGCGCAGAAGCGGCTGGCGATCGTGCTCGGCGTCGGCTATCCCAAGCCGGACCGCAGCCACTTTCGCTCGATGGACATCTGGCAGACCGCGTCGCCGGACAATCCGGCCACCACCGGCTGGGTCGGCCGCTGGCTCGACGACACCAACGCGGGCGTCGAGTCGGCGGTCAGCTTCGAGCCTGTACTTCCGCCGCTGCTGGTGGGGCGCACGCGGGTCGGCGCCTGCGTCAGCTACCGCGGGCTCAGCGTGCCGTCGTGGGTAGAGAGCAGCGTCGTGGCCGCGATCGGCAAGAGCGAGCCCAACGAGCCGCCGATGCAAGCCCGGGCCGCCGCCGCTTACGCCGACCTGATCAACATGGAGCAGGTGGTCCGCGAGGCCGAGCAGGCCGCGCAGTCCCCCGACCCCAGCCACGCGCCGAGCGACACCGTCCCGGCCACCGGCACGGGCGGCGACAACGCCCTGGCCACGCAGCTCGCCCTGGTCGCGCGCTGTATCGAGGCTGGCGTGCCGACTCGGGTCTACTCGGTGAGCCTGGGCGGCTTCGACACGCACGCCCAGGAGATCGCCGGCCACGAGATCCTGCTGAAGCAGCTCGACCAGGCACTGACCGCGTTCGTCGACCGGATGGCCGGCACCGATGTGGGCCAGCAGGTGACGGTCGTCGTCTACAGCGAGTTTGGCCGGCGGGTGCGCGCCAACGCCTCGGACGGCACCGACCACGGCACCGCCGGCCCGGTCTTCATCTTGGGCGCAAAGGTGGCCGGCGGCTTCTACGGCGAGCAGCCCAACTTGCGTGACCTCGACGAGGGTGATCTGAAGGCCACAGTGGACTTCCGCCAGGTCTTCGGCACCGTCATCGACTCCGTGCTGGCCGCCGACCCGAGCCGCTACATCGACGGCTTCCAGACCGACTCGATGCCCTTCCTGCTGCCGTGACGTCGGCCTACCGGCCGCCACCCCGGAAGACCTCGGCGATTGTACGCAGCAGCACCTTGACGTCGAGCCAGAGCGACCAGTTTTCGATGTAGTAGTTGTCGAACCGGGCCCGGTCGGAGATGGGCGTGTCGCCGCGCAGGCCGCTGACCTGTGCCAGGCCGGTCAGCCCGACCGGCACGCGGTGGCGCATCGCGTAGTCGGGGTGCTCGGCGGAGAACTTCTCCACGAAGTACGGCCGCTCGGGGCGGGGGCCGACCACCGTCATGTCGCCACGCAGGATGTTCCACAGCTGGGGCAGCTCGTCGAGCGAGGTGCGCCGCATGAACCGCCCGATCGGGCCGACCCGCCGGTCGCCGGCGATCGACCAGTTGGTCTGCGACTCGTGCTCGTCGACCGGGCGCATCGTGCGGAACTTGATGACCTGGAACGGCTTGCCGTAGCGCCCGATCCGCTCCTGCCGGAAGAAGATGCCCCGCCCGCCGTCGATGAGGGTGGCGATCGCGCAGAGCAGCAGGACCGGGCTGAGCACGGTGAGCGCCACAGTGGAGAAGACGATGTCGGACGCGCGCTTGGCCGCCCACCGCGGGCCGCTGAGCATCGTGTGGCGCGCCTGCACGACCGGGATCGCCCCGATGTGGTCGGGGAGCCGGCCCTGCGCGTGCGAGCCCCACAGCCGGGGCACGACCCACAGGTCGCAGCGCGCGCACTCGGGGCGGCGCAGCACCTCCATCAGCGTCGCCTCGGGAGCGCCGGCGTCGGCGAGGATCAGCACGTCGACCTCGACCATCGCGATCATCTTGTCGAGGTCGTCGATGCCGCCCAGCAGCGGCGGCGCTCCCGACTCGCTCGGCGCGTCGTCGTCGATCAGCCCGGTGAAGCGCAGCCCGTATCCGGGGTAGCGGCGGAGCAGGCGAGCCAACTCCACACCGACCGGCCCGGCGCCGATGATGATCGCGTTGTGCTCGACCCAGCGGCGCTTGCGGGCCAGCACGGTCGCCGAGCGGGTGATGATCCGACCGACGATGACCAGGCCGGCGGCGAGTGCCACCATGCGCATGAAGCCGGAGACGTACTCCACCGACTCGTGCCGCAGCGCCGCGATGATGGCCACGATGGCCGCCGAGGCGAGCAGCCGGCCGCAGAGGCTGGGCAGCTCGTCGAGGATGCTCACGTGGCGCCGGGCGTGGTAGAGCCCGCCGGCGGCGAAGATGGCGACGGTGAGGCCGGCGAGGAACAACGAACCACGCCAGTACTGCGTCGAGACCAGCAGCGGCGCCAGCATCGCGACGAGGTCGACCGGCGCGGTGATCATCCACGCGCGCAGCCCGCGCGTGCGCTTGGAGGCGGCCGATCCGACGTACGGCAGTACGGCCGTGGACGCGGGGCGGACCGGCCGCTCGACGCTACCGGTCTCCCCGTCGACCTGACGCGGCCTGGGAATCGTCAACTGCCCCTCGGCGCCCTCCTCACCGGTCGCGGCGGCGAGCTTGCGCGCCGCGATGACAGGTAACTCGACGGTCGGCTCATGCCCAGCGGCGGACGGCTGTCCCAACGCTGAAAGGCTGGTGCTGCTCATGGTGTCCCCCGAAATACAAAACAGTGATTTTGTCGTTCCTCCTACTTGGCCGCGGCGAGGATCTCCGGGACCGCGTCTCGCCTGACCGCGTCGTACAGTGCCTTGGCCTGCTCCGGGTCGTCGAGCACCACGCTCTCCGAGCCCTTGCGCCCGGTGCCCGTGGTGGGGTTGGTAATGAACGTCAGGTTGCCACTGCGCATGTGGCGCAACTCGGTCGCGCTGTCGAAGATGCTGAACGTCTCGTCGACGGAAACCGCGTCGGCGGTGGCCCGCAGGAACGAGTTGAGCCGGCCCGGGTTGGCCAGCGTGCCACCGGAGGCGGCCTTGTCCAGGATCGCCTTGATGACCTGCTGCTGGTGCTTGATCCGGGTGAAGTCGCCGTCGGCGAAGGCGTAGCGCTCACGGGCGTAGTCGAGCGCCATGGCGCCGTCCATCGTCTGCTTGCCCTTGGGGAACTCGCGGCGCCCGCCCGGCAGCAGCGAATGCGTCGAGGTGAAGCCCTTCTCGACGGTGATTTCCACACCGCCCAACGCATCGACAATCTGCTGAAAACCGGAGAAGTCGACAATTGCCACATTATCGATGCGCACACCGGTGTATTTCTCCACCGTCTGCACCATCAGCGGGATGCCGCCCCACGCGAAGGCAGCATTGATCTTCGCCTCGCGGTCGCCGTAGCGCCCGTTACTCGACTTGGGGATGTAGACCCAGGTGTCGCGCGGAATCGAGATCAGCTGCGCGCTCTCCCGACCCTTTGGCAGGTGAGCGAGAATGATCGTGTCGGTGCGGGAACCTGAGGTGTTTTCGGGATCGCGAGTGTCACTGCCCAGAATGAGCATGTTTTTGGCGTCTGACGCCACCTTTTCCGGACGAGACGCCTCCGGCACGCCCTCGAACGCGTCGACCCGCTCGATGCTCCCCTCGACCGACCGCAGGTAGAGCCCGCCGGCCAGCAGCCCACCGCCGGAGAGCAGCGCCACCACCAGCAGGCAGATCAGCAGGACCCGACGGGTGCGCCGGCGCTTGCCGGGCTTTTTGGGACTCGGCGCGTCCTCGGGGGTCATCTCGAAGATGTGCGTGGAGTCGTGGTCGACAACCTGCGGATGGCGTGGCATGGGGCCGATGTTACTGATTCACACAATCGGATGTCGCCCTCGGACAGAGAGTTTACAAAACACGGACGCGCCGCAGCAGAAGCTCGCGTTCGCGGGCGTTACGGGTCAACCCGGCCGCTTTGCGAAACTCGGTGACCGCCTCGTCGTTACGCCCAAGTTTCGCCAGCAGGTCACCGCGGACGCTGGGCAACAGGTGGTACTCCCGGAGCGCCGGCTCGGCGGCCAACTCGTCCACCAACTTGAGCCCCTGCTCGGGCCCGTACGCCATCGCCACCGCCACCGCACGGTTGAGTTCCACCACCGGTGACGGCGCGATGACCGCGAGTTGTTCGTAGAGCGAGGCCATCCGGGCGAAGTCGGTCTCCTCGGCGGCACGGGCCCGCGCGTGCACGGCGGCGATGGCGGCCTGCAACGTGTACGGCCCGCGCGCCCCGCCCAGCTTCTCGGCCCGCTCCAACGCGGCCAGTCCACGGTGGATGAGCAGGCGGTCCCAGCGGGCACGGTCCTGCTCCAGCAGCAGCACCGGCTCGCCGTCGGGACCGACCCGCGCCGCCGACCGGGACGCCTGAATCTCCATCAGCGCCACCAGGCCGTGCACCTCGGGCTCGCGAGGTGTCAGTTCGGCCACGATCCGGCCAAGCCGCAACGCGTCTTCGCACAGCGCCGGTCGCATCCAGTCGTCACCGGCGGTCGCGGTGTAGCCCTCGTTGAAGATGAGGTAGATCACTTCGAGCACCGACGCGAGCCGCGCCGGCAGCTCCGCGCCGCTCGGCACCTCGAACGGCACGCGTTTTTCGGCAAGCGTCCGCTTTGCCCGGACGATCCGCTGTGCCACGGTGGCCTCGGAGACCAGGTACGCCCGGGCGATCTCCCCCGTGGTGAGGCCGCCAAGCACCTTCAACGTCAGCGCGACCCGCGCCTCCATCGAGAGCGCCGGATGGCAGGCGGTGAAGACCAGGCGCAGCATGTCGTCGCCGATGTCCTCGACCGCGGCCTCGAAGTCGGGCGTGTGCTCGGTCTCCAGGTCGCGTCCGAGCTCCTCCACCTTGCGGTCGAAGCGCTCCCGCCGGCGGAAGTGGTCGATCGCGCGGCGCTTGGAGATGGCCATGAGCCAGGCGCCCGGGTTATCCGGTACGCCCGACTCAGGCCACTGCTCCAGCGCGGCGACCAGCGCATCCTGGGCCAGCTCCTCGGCGAGACCGACATCGTGGGTCATCCGGGCGAGGCCGGCGATGAGTCGGGCCGCCTCGATCCGCCAAACCGCCTCGATCACGCGCTTGACGTCTGTACCAGCCACGTCCCGATCCAACCACGCCCGCCGTGTCAGACCGGCACGCTAGCGTTTCGCGGTATGGGGGAAGAGTCCACGTTTGCCGAGATGCTCGAGCGGCACCGGCGCGAGCTGCGCGTGCACTGCTACCGGATGCTCGGCTCGTACGACGAGGCGGAAGACCTGGTCCAGGAGACGTTCCTGCGGGCGTGGCGGGGGCGGGACAGCTTCGCCGGGCGTTCCTCACTGCGCGCCTGGCTGTACCGGATCGCCACCAACGCCTGCCTGGACGCCCTGCGCGGGCGGGCGCGCCGCGTGCTGCCGCAGGATCTCAGCCCGCCCTCCGGTCCGGACGACGACCTGCCGCCGCGCACGGACATCCCGTGGCTGCAACCGTTCTTGGATCAGGCGGCGCCGGTCGAGGCCGAGCCGGACTCGGTGGTCGTCACGCGGGAGACGATGGAGCTCGCGTTCCTGGCCGCGATCCAGCACCTGCCGCCGCGGCAACGGGCCGTGCTGATCCTGCGCGACGTGGTCGGTTGGTCGGCGAAGGAGGCCGCGTCCGCGCTGGACGCCAGCGTCGCCTCGACCAACAGCGCCCTCCAGCGGGCCCGCGCCACGCTGCGCGAGCACCTGCCGGAGCACCGGTCGGAGTGGACGCAACCGCTCGGCCCGACCGAGGAGGAGCTGGCCGTGGTCCGGCGCTACGTCGATGCGGTCGAGCGGGCCGACCTCGACGCGCTGGCCGTCCTGCTGGCCGACGACATCCGCGCGGTCATGCCGCCGTGGCCGATGTGGTTCGCCGGCCGGGACACCGTGCTGGCCACCCTCGCGGCGAGCTGGGATCCGGCGGGGCCCTACTACATCGGCCGCCTGCGCATGGTGCTGACGGCGGCCAACGGCATGCCCGCCGCCGTCACCTACGTCCGGCCGCCGGGTGAAGACGCGTTCCGCCCGTTCGGGATCGGGGTCCTGCGCGTGGCTGACGGCCGGATCGCGGAGATCACCGCGTTTCATGACACGAGTCTGTTCGCCACTTTCGGCCTCCCGCTCGAGCCACCGATGACCTTCGCGTCGGCTGACGTCTCAACGGATGTCCGACACATCTGACGGGAAAGAGGCAGCTCATGGCCAAGACGCTCTACTCCGCCACCATGTCGCTCGACGGGTTCATCGCGGGAGCCGGCGGCGACATGTCGTGGCTTAAGCCGTACTTCGGGCCCAACCCTGAGGCCGACGGCCTGGTCGACCGGATCGGGTCGCTGCTGATCGGCCGGCGCACGTTCGACGGCGACGACCCCAACAAGGGCACCGAGCAGGAGGGCGCGTTCAGCGGCGCGTGGAGCGGCCCGTCGTTCGTACTGACCCACCGGCCGCCCGCCGAGCCGGTGCCGGGCATGACGTTCGTCGGTGACGTGGTGAGCGGGGTCGCCGCCGCCCGGGCCGCGGCCGGCGACCGGTACGTCAACATCCTCGGCGCGGAGACCGCCCGGTCCTGCCTCGACGCGGGGCTGCTCGACGAGGTCCTGGTCTTCATCGTGCCGGTGCTGCTCGGCGACGGTACGCGGCTGTTCGAGCGGCCCGGCGGCGACAACGTGCGGCTGGAGCGGATCAGCGTCGGGCAGGCCCCGGTCGCGACAAGTATCTGGATGCGCGTCCTGCCCGCTTGACGGGCTGATTTCCGGGCGGTTGCGGTCGTGGAGACGGCCGCAACCGCCCATCGTGCTGTTTAAGCCCCTAATTGGGGCGGACTCCGCGTGTCCGTCAACGATCAAACACGGCTAAGTCTCAAGTTTGCAGTGTTCCATCGAAACCTTGCAGAAATATGTCGCGTTAGCTACGGTGACTCCACTTGCGCTTGTGGCCTGGGTCCCATGCCACCGGCCTTCCATCGACACCAGCGAGTTCCACGACGCACCGCGGTGACGCGTCACCGCAGGGCACCGATGACGCAACCCCGTTCCCGAAGGGAAGGACACATGTCCGCACCGCTGTTTCGAAGGGTCGTCGCCGTAGCGGCCGCGGCCGGTGTCGCGGGGCTCAGCCTCGCGGCGTGCTCCACCAAGAGCGACGACGACTCCTCCTCGGCCGGCGGCAAAGTCACCATCACGGTCGACTGCCAGCCCGTCGCCTCACAGAAAGAGCTGCTGGCCAACTGGAACGCGGACGTCGACGCGTTCCAGAAGGAAAACCCGAACATCGAGATCAAGAGCATCTCGGTCGGTACGCAGTGCAACAACCCGCCGGACTTCACCGCGCGCCTCCAGGGCGGCACGACGACGGATGTCTTCTACGGATACATGACCGACCTTCAGCAGGTGCTCGACTCGGGCCAGGTCATGGACATCACCGAGTACGTCAACTCGACGACCGTCCCGACGTGGGACAGCGTCGACGCGGGCGCCAAGGCGACCTTCAGCGAGGCCGGGAAGGTCTACGGCATCCCGACCAAGAACTACTCGATGGGCCTGGTCTACAACAAGAACCTGTTCCAGCAGGCCGGCCTAGACGTCAAGAACCCGCCGAAGACGTGGGCCGAGGTGCGGGACGCCGCGAAGAAGATCTCCGCGCTCGGCAACGGGATCGCCGGATTCTCGGAGTACAGCGCGGGCAACACCGGTGGTTGGCACTTCACCGCCGAGATCTACTCCATGGGCGGCCAGATGGTGACCGAGGACGGCAAGAAGGCCGACTTCAACAACCCCATGGGCAAGCAGGTGCTGCAGATCCTCAAGGACATGCGGTTCACCGACAACAGCGTGGGCGAGAAGCAGCTGCTCCAGTGGCCGGACCTGCTGACCAACGCCGGCGCCGGCAAGGTGGGCATGTTCATCGGCGCGCCGGACGCCACGACCGCGATCGTGACCCAGTTCCAGGGCAAGTACCAGGACTGGGCGATGGGCCCGATGCCCGGCCCGGACGGCCCGGCCAAGGCGACGCTCGGCGGCGGCGAGGGCTACTTCTTCAAGAAAGGGCTGAGCAAGGAGCAGGTCGAGGCCGGCCTGAAGTGGGTCGCGTACCAGAAGCTGACTCCGGGCAAGGGCCAGTTCGACTACGTGCGGGCCAAGCCGCAGAACAACCCGGTGGGCCTGCCCCAGCCGCAGCTCTTCACGGTCGGCAGCGCCGCGTACAACCAGGAGTTGGAGCAGCGCAAGGCGAACGCCAACGTCACCGTCGAGGACTTCGCCCCGTTCGAGAACAACCCGGTGCCGGTGAAGGTGGAGCCGCCGCACGCACAGGCCATCTACGCGGTGCTGGACGCGGCGATGTCGGCGGTGCTGACCGACCCGAACGCCAACATCGACCAGCTGTTGAAAACGGCCGAGGACAAGGTGAACCAGGTCCTCGCCACGGGCGGAACCGGTAGCTGACCCTCCCGTGCGGGGGCCGGTGCGCCGGCCCCCGCACGACCCCGCTCCCCGCTTCCGCACCGTCCACACAGGAGTCGTCATGGCGACAATCACGGCACACGGCAAGCCCGCCGAGGTGTCCGGCCCCCGGGCAAGGCCGCCGGTCCGGAGGACCAGCCGCCGCAAGCGCCGGATCCAGAACAACCTGACCGGGTACGTCTTCCTGGTCGGCGCGGTGGTGTGTTTCGCCGTCTTCTCCTGGTACCCGATGATCCGCGGCATCATCATGAGCTTTCAGCGGACGCGGCGCGGAGAGACCACCTGGGTCGGCTGGGACAACTACGAACGCATCCTCAACGACCCGAGCTTCTGGACCGCCTGGAAGAACACGTTCTACTTCACCGCGCTGGCGCTGATCCTCGGCTATGCGGTGCCATTCTTCGTGGCGATCCTGCTCAACGAGTTTCGCCACGCCAAGGGCTACCTGCGCGTCCTGGTGTACCTGCCGGTTATGCTGCCGCCGGCGTCCGCGCTGTTCCTCTTCAAGTACTACGCGTACGACCCCAGCGACGCCGGGCTCTTCAACGCCATCCTCAAGTTCTTCGGCCTGCCCACATCCGAATGGATGCAGTCCACGACGATGACGATGCCCGCGATGGTCATCGCCTCCACGTGGATGAACCTGGGCGGTGCGGTGCTCATCTACCTCGCCGCGCTACAGAACATCCCCGGCGAGCTGTACGAGGCCGCGGAAATGGACGGCGCGGGCATCTGGCGGCGGATCTGGAACGTGACCATCCCGCAGACGAAGCTGATCCTGTCGCTGATGGCGATGCTCCAGATCGTCGCCACGATGCAGCTCTTCATCGAGCCGCTCATCCTCGCCAACGGCGCCGGTACGCAGGACTCGGCCACCTCGGTCGCGTACCTCATCTACCAGCACGGCTTCTTCCAGAACGACCTCAACGGCGCGGCCGCGCTCGGCGTGATCATGCTCGTCGTGCTGGCCGGCTTCTCCGCCGCGTACCTACGCCTCACCTCGCGACAGGACTAGGGGAACACGAGTCATGGCAGCGGATTCCGGCAACCGGACCCTGATCTCCTCCGCACAGATGCGGCGCGGGCGAGGAAAGTACATCTACTGGAGCCTGCTCACCCTCGTGGTGCTCGTCTTCACGCTGGTCTTCATCGGGCCGCTGTACTGGATGGTCACCGGCGCGCTCAAGTCGGGTCAGGAAATCGCGCAGACGCCGCCGACCCTGTGGCCGCGGGACCCGAGGCTGACCAACTACGTCGACGCGTGGAACCAGCTCGACCTCGCCAAGCTGCTCTTCAACACGTTCTACTACGCGGCCGGCGCGCTCGTCTTCCAGCTCGTGCTGGACACCGCGGCGGCGTACGCGCTGTCGAAGCTGCGACCGGCCTTCGGCAACGCGATCCTCGGCCTCATGCTCGCCACGCTGATGATCCCGGCGATGGTGCTCATCATCCCGCAGTACGTGACCGTCATCGACCTGCCGGTCCTGCACATCAACCTGCTCGACTCGCCGCTGGCACTGTGGCTCCCCGCGGTGGCGAACGCGTTCAACATCTTTCTGCTGAAGCGCTTTTTCGACTCGATCCCGGAAGAGATCATGTCGGCGGCCGTAATGGACGGTGCGACGCCGCTCCGGACACTGTGGTCGATCATCCTGCCGATGTCGCGGCCCATCCTCGGTGTGGTCTCCATCTTCGCGGTGACCGCGGTGTGGAAGGACTTTCTCTGGCCGAAGCTGGTCATGCCGTCGCCCGAGACGCGCACGATCAGCGTGGGCATCTACGCGTTTTCCGGTGGCACTCCGATGAACGTTGTGGTCGCGGCGGCCGTCATCGCCGCGATTCCCACCATCATCTTCTTTCTCATCTTCCAGAAGAGCATCATGTCCGGCCTAACGGCGGGCAGCTTGAAGGGCTGACGGAACAAAACAGCATCTGGTGCCAATCGCACGAAACACAATGACGTACAAGGAAGCAGGTTAGCCGTGGGCGAAATCGGAACCGTCGAGCCGGAAAAGGTGCGCTCGGCGACGGTGGAATGGTGGCGATCGGCCGTCATCTACCAGATCTATCCGCGCAGCTTCGCCGACAGCAACGGGGACGGCATCGGCGATCTGGGCGGTGTTCGCGCTCACCTCGACCACCTGGCCGACCTCGGCGTCGACGCGGTGTGGTTCAGCCCCTGGTACGCCTCCCCGCAGGCGGACGCCGGCTACGACGTCTCCGACTACCGGGCGATCGACCCAGTTTTCGGTACGCTCGCGGAGGCCGAGGAGCTGATCCGGGAGGCGCACGCGCTGGGCATTCGGATCATCGTGGACATCGTGCCAAACCACTGCTCCGACAAACACGCGTGGTTCGTCGAAGCGCTTCAGAGCGGCCCCGGCTCGACCGCGCGCGACCTCTTCTGGTTTCGCCCCGGCCGTGGTGACTCCGGTGAGCTGCCGCCGAACGACTGGCAGTCCATCTTCGGCGGCCCGGCGTGGACCCGCACCACCAACCCCGACGGCACGCCCGGGGAGTGGTACCTGCACCTGTTCGCCCCGGAGCAGCCGGACCTCAACTGGGAGAACCCGAAAGTCCGCGAGGAGTTCGAGGATGTGCTGCGGTTCTGGCTCGACCGGGGCGCGGACGGCATCCGGATCGATTCGGCCGCGCTGCTGATGAAGGACGGCGGGCTGGTCGACTTCGACCCGGCGAACCCGCCGGTCCCGCACCCGTTTCAGGACCGGGACGAGGTGCACGCCATCTACCAGGCATGGCGCGCGATCACCGACAGCTACCCGGAGCCGCGGGCGCTGATCGGCGAGGTGTGGCTGCCGGACGCGGAGCGGTTCGCCGCGTACCTGCGCGCGGACGAGATCCACACCGCGTTCAACTTCGCGTTTCTGGGCTGCCCGTGGGACGCCGCGGCGCTGCGCGCGATCGTCGACGAGACGCTGGCCGTGCACGCGCCGGTCCGGGCGGCCGCGACGTGGGTCCTGTCCAACCACGACGTGCCCCGTCACGTGACCCGGTACGGGCGCGCGGACACATCGTTCACATTGGAGTACCGCCAGCTCGGTGCCCCCACCGACCGGTCGTTGGGGCTGCGCCGGGCCCGCGCCGCGCTGCTGCTCAACCTCGCGCTGCCCGGCTCTGTCTACCTGTACCAGGGCGAGGAGCTCGGGCTGGAGGAGATCGAGGACATCCCGGACTCGATGCGGCAGGACCCGATGTTCTCCCGCACCGGCGGGGAGAACCTCGGCCGGGACGGCTGCCGGGTCCCGATCCCCTGGTCCGGCACCGCCCCGCCGTTCGGCTTCAGCCCGCCCGGAGCGAGTGCCGAGCCGTGGCTGCCCCAGCCGACGTCCTGGCGCGACCACACCGTCGAGGCGCAGTCCGGCGACCCGGAGTCGATGCTGGAGCTGTACCGCCGGGCCCTGCGGCAGCGGCGCGGCCAGCCGGAACTCGGCGACGGCGCCTTCGCCTGGCTGCCCGGGCCGGATCGGGTCCTGGTCTTCAGCCGGGGCGACGACGCCACGTTCGCCTGCGTGGTCAACCTGTCGGACGCGCCCGTCCGGCTGCCCGTTTCGGGGACGGTGGTGCTCACCAGCGGCCCGATCGAGGGCGACCTGCTGCCGCCGGACACGGCCGCCTGGGTCACGATCACCTAGATGTCGCCTGCTGAGGCATAGACCTCGTTTGCCGTGATCCCCGTGCCGCGGTGGGCGGCGGGCCGCGGCCCGGCAGTGGTCGGCCCGGGCCGCCCCGCCGCCGCCGGCGCGGGGATCACCGGCGACGGCGGGGCGATTCGGCGTCAGCTCCAGGCGTAGACGCCGGCCGGCACCGGTGCGGCCGAGCCCGCGAAGAGCTGGTTGACCCGCGCCGCCTCGGCCGCGCTGGGCGTGGCGTTGGCACAGGAGACCGGCGCGCTGCTGCCGGACATCAGGTCGGAGCAGCGGCCGGTGCGGTTGTCCGGCAGGCCGAGGATGTGGCCCCACTCGTGCGTGGCGATGCGGGTCCGGTTGTAGCCCTGGTTGACCGCCTGCCGGCCCATGTAGATGCGGCCGGAGCCGAGCCCGGTCACGTACGCCCGTGGCCATCCGCTGTCGACGTAGATGACGACGGTCGCCGGCGACCCGGCCTGCAGCCGTACGTTCGACACGCTGCTGTTCCAGATCTGGGCCGCCTGCGCGAAGTTCGTGGCGAACTCACCGGCCCGGCTCGCGTCGTAGTACACCGTGCGTACGGCCGCGGTGGAGGGCGCCTGGGCGAGCACCTGGACGCCGGCCAGCGACAGCGTGAGCGTGAGCAGGCCCAAGAGGGCGCGTCTGAGCATTGTGGACTCCTTGTGGGAGTAATGACATCGACATTCGACAATCTAGCGGTCGCGCGGCTGGGGTACCGCATAACAAAAGCCTCATAGCGCCGGACCGGGCGCCGCCGGACCGGTCCGACCCCCGCGAGTGGGGTGAGGAAGTTCATCGGGCAGAAGTGCTCGGGATCGGTTCCTCACGGCATACTGATCCCGATGCGTGACGACTCGCTGACTCTCCCGGACGGACGCACCCTGGCCTTCACCGACCTGGGCGCGCCCGACGGGGCTCCGGTGCTCTACTTCCACGGCGCCCCGACCAGCCGCCTCGACCTGGCGCCCTACGACGCCGAGTTCGCCCGGCTGGGGCTACGCGTGTTCTCGCCCGACCGGCCCGGCTACGGCCGCTCCACCCCGCAGCCGGGGCGCCTGCTCGAGGGCTGGGCCGCCGACGTCACCGCGCTCGCCGACCATCTCGGGCTGGAGCGCTTCGCCACGGTCGGCTACTCCTCCGGCGGGCCGTACGCGGTGGCAAGCGCCGCCCTGCTGCCCCACCGCGTGGTCGCGGCGGGCGTGGTCGCGGGCGTCACCGACATGGGGTGGGCGCCCGCGTGGGAGGGCTACGACGAGGCCGAGGCGGAGCTCATGCGGGTCGGCGAGATGGGCGCCGCGCTGGCCTGGTGCGAGTCGCGATACGGGGTCGACGGCACGCGCTTTCTCGAGGGCGGCTCCGAGTGGGCGCCGGCCGACAGGGTGCTGCTCGGCGACCCCGACCTGGCGGCGGCCATGGTGGAGACGATGGGCGAGGGCTTCCGGCAGGGCGTGGTCGGATACGCGCACGACATCACCGTGCAGGGGCGCCCGTGGGCGTTCGACCCCGGTGCCGTCCGCGCGCCGGTCACCGTGCTGCACGGCGAGGCCGACACGATCCTGCGCACCGCCCACTCGCAACACACCGCCGACATCGTGCCCGGCGCCAAGCTCGACCTGCGGCCCGGCGAGGGTCACCTGAGCATCGTGGGGCGGATACCGAGGCTGGCGGCGGATCTGGTCGCCTGAGCGGTTGCCTCCGATCCTGGCGCCCCGCCGCGCCCTCCAGACGGTCTCGGCCGCCGCGCGGCGCACCTGTGCCCAGACTCAGCCCGACCTGAGCCGAGGCTCAGCCGCCCGGTGCGCCTGTGCCCAGACTCAGCCTGGCGTGTGCCGAGGCTCAGCGCGATCCGATCGGCAGCAGGCCTGCCACCGCCGGGGTGAAGACGTCGATGTGGTCCCACAGCTCGGCCTGCTCCGCCGCGGCGGCGGCGACCTGCGGGTCGGTGTGGCGCAGAAACGCGAGATGCCGGCACGCGTGCGCCGCCACGTCGACCGGGCGCACCACCGCCGGGCTGGGCGTCAGCGGACCGCGCCCGCGGGCGGCCGGCAGGTCGAGCACCGGCGCGGCGGGAGCGGCGGGATCCGGGTCGGACAGCGCCACGTAGGTGAGCACGAGGCCGTCCGAGGTGTGCCGCCACGAGGTCGAGTGCAGCAGCCCCACTCCAACGCCGGCCAGGCTCCGCGCGCAGGCGTCCGGATGCTCACCGGTGCCGAGCGGCCGCGTCACGGTGCGGAAGCTGAGCCGTCCGCCCCGCGCGCTGAGCAGCACGGTCTCGACGAGCGCCCGGACGCCCGGGATCATCGCAGCGGAGCCCGGTGGCTCGTCGCCACCAGGTTCCATGCCCGAACCCTACCTTATTGCCACTGGCTTGCAGGAACGAACAGCAGGCGACAGTCCGCCGTAACCGGAAGGGGATCGCCGTGAGGCAGACCGGACCGCCGCCGTCCCGCCTGGCGCAGCGCTGTACCCGGATCACGCAGTCCCGCGTCTTCGAGATCGTCATCGTCACGGTCATCGGCGCCAACGCGGTGGTGCTCGGCATCGAGACCTACCCGGACCTCGGCACCGCCGGCCCGCCCCTGCACTGGCTCGAGTGGCTCTTCCGGGCATTCTTCGTCACCGAGATCGTGATCCGGATACTCGCCCACGGCCGGCGCCCGCAGGACTTCTTCCGCCACGGCTGGAACGTCTTCGACTTCGTCGTCATCGCCGCCGCGTTCCTGCCCGGCCTGCACGGCGACTCCCCCGCCCTGCGGGTCGTGCGCATCGCCCGCGTGGTGCGCCTGGTGCGCTTCTCCCCCGGCCTGCGCACGATCGTCGCCGCACTGCTGCGCAGCCTG
Source organism: Phytohabitans kaempferiae (assembly GCF_042433955.1). Classification (NCBI taxonomy): domain Bacteria; kingdom Bacillati; phylum Actinomycetota; class Actinomycetes; order Micromonosporales; family Micromonosporaceae; genus Phytohabitans; species Phytohabitans kaempferiae. Next base: position 153,870 of record NZ_JBHLUH010000079.1, read on the forward strand.
CCCGGCGTCGGTGGCTTCCTCGCGCTGGCCATGGTGACCCTCTACGTGTACGGCATGGCGGGCTGGCTCATCTTCCGCCACGCGCAGCCGGAGGATTACGGCACTCTCGGTCGCGCCCTGCTGACGCTCTTCGTGCTGCTGTCGCTGGAGACGCTGCCCGACCTCATCGAGGAGGGCATGGCGCTGTCTCCGTGGACGCTGGTCTACTACGTCAGCTACGTGCTCATCACCGCCAACCTCCTGCTCAACATCCTCATCGCCGTCATCGTCAACTCGATGGAGGAGGCCCGCCGGCTGGAGATGACCGAGCGGATGGCCGCCGACGAGGACGGCGACGGCGTACCCGACGAGATCGACCGCATCGCGATCAGCCAGCGCCTCGACGACCTGCGCCAGCTCGTCGCCGACCTGGAACGGGAGCTGCGCATCGAGCGCGACGAGCCGGCGCGGCCGAAAACGCCGTTGCCGCGGGGCCCGTGACTTCCTACGGTTGAGCGACCGGACGGAGGAAATACACCATGGGATACACACTGCTGGCGGGTACGAAGGCGCCGGTGCGGGTCTGGACCGACCCGTACGGCATCGAGCCCGAGGCCGCACAGCAGCTGCGCAACATCGGTCAGCTGCCGTGGGTCGAGGGCGTCGCCGTGATGCCCGACGTCCACTATGGAAAGGGCGCGACCGTCGGATCCGTCATCGCCATGCGGCAGGCCGTCTCGCCCGCCGCTGTCGGCGTCGACATCGGTTGCGGCATGTCCGCGGTGCGCACCTCCCTGACCGCGACGGACCTTCCCGACGACCTGGGGGCGCTGCGCCGCGCGATCGAAGACACCATCCCGGTCGGCTTCGCCCAGCGCGACCGCGCGGTCGACCCGCGCCGCGTGCGCGACCTCGATCAGTCCGGCTGGGATTCGTTCTGGCGTGGCTTCGACACCCTTCACGATGGCGTGTCCAAGTTGGAGGGTCGGGCCCACCACCAGATGGGCACGCTCGGCGGGGGCAACCACTTCATCGAGGTCTGCGTCGAGCGGGGCGGGTCCGACGACGGCCAGGTCTGGCTCATGCTGCACTCGGGCTCGCGCAACATCGGCAAGGAGCTGGCCGAGCGCCACATCGCGGTCGCCCGCCACCTGCCGCACAACACCGACCTGCCCGACCGCGACCTCGCCGTGTTCCTGGCCGGCACGCCGCAGATGGAGGCGTACCGCCGCGACCTGTGGTGGGCGCAGGAGTACGCGCGGCGCAACCGGGCCGTCATGATGGCCCTGCTCTGCGACGTCGTGCGCCGGCTGCTGCCGCGGGTGCGTTACGGCGAGCCCATCTCCTGCCACCACAACTACGTGGCGGAGGAGAGCTACGGCGGGGTCGACGTGCTCGTGACACGCAAGGGTGCGATCCGTGCCGGCGCGGGCGACCTGGGCATCATCCCCGGCTCGATGGGCACCGGGTCGTACATCGTGCGCGGGCGGGGAAACCAGGAGGCGTACTGCTCGGCCTCGCACGGCGCCGGGCGGCGGATGTCGCGCTCGAAGGCGAAGAAGACCTTCAGCACCGAAGACCTCGCCGCGCAGACGGCCGGCGTCGAGTGCCGCAAGGACGCCGGCGTGGTCGACGAGATCCCGGGGGCGTACAAGGACATCGGGCAGGTCATGCGACAGCAGGAGGATCTGGTCGAGGTGGTCGCCCACCTCAAGCAGGTGGTGTGCGTCAAGGGCTGAGGCGGCGCCGGGTTCCGGCCCGGCGCCGCGCCCGTGGGCGACAATGGGCCGATGCCTGTCGTCGTGGCGGTCGCCACCGTCCCCGTACCCCCGGATCTTGCCTTTGCCGTGTCCCAGACCACGGCGCCGGTCCGCTACCGGTGGGATCCGTTCGTGCGCCGGCAGCACTTCGTCGACGGCGCCGAGCGGCCCGGCAAGGGCGTGCGCACGTACACGCGGTCCAGGCACGGCCTGGCGATGGTCAGTGAGTACGTCTCGTTCGCCCCGCCGACCAACGTCGGCATGAAGATGGTGCGCGGGCCGTGGTTCTTCGAGATGTTCGCCGGTGGCTGGCGCTTCGCCCCCGCCGGCGAGCCCGGCCACACCGTGGCCACGTGGCGATACAGCTTCCGCTGCCGCCCGGCCTGGCTCCGCCCGGTGCTGGAGCGGATCGGCGTGTGGTTTCTCGGCCGCGACATCCGCCGGAGGATCGCCGGATACGCCGCCGGATGCGAGGATCCGGTGGTCCTCGCCGCCGCGCGGGAGACGCTTACCCCCGGTGCCTCAGGAGAGGATCCGCCCCCACCGTGATGGACGACACCGCGCTGGCGGGCATCCTGGCCGACGCCGCCGCCCGCGACTTCGTGATGTCGTGTGAGGAGCGCACCGGCGCCCTGCTCGCCACGCTCGCCGCGTCGAAGCCGGGCGGCCGCCTGCTGGAGCTCGGCACCGGCACCGGCGCGGGAGCCTCCTGACTCCTCGACGGCGCCGACCGGTCCGCCCGGCTGACCACTGTGGAACTCGACCCGGATGTGCAGGCGGTCGCGGTCAGGCACCTCGGCACCGACCCTCGGGGCGACTTCGTCCGCGCTGACGTCGGCGAGTGGCTGTCGAGCTACGCGTCGGGACTGGTCGTCGGCGTCAGGGTCTGACCTCGAAGTCGGCCATGACCTGCGCCAGCGAGTGCCGGCCGGCGGCGGCCAGCACCGGGTTGGTGTAGCGGTAGGTCCGCACCGCGCCCAGCCCGGCGCGCAGTGCCCAGCCGCGCCCGCGCCGCCAGGTCGCCTCGTCGACGCCGAGCTGCGCCCGAAAGAGATCCCGGCTGCCTTCGGTCAGCACCGCCCAGGCGGGCTGGAGGTCGGTGGCCGGATCTCCGAGGCCGGTCAGCCCGAAGTCGATGACCGCGCTGAGCCGCCCCTGCCGCACAAGCAGGTTGGCCGGTATCAGGTCGCCGTGCAGCCAGACCGGCGCACCGTCCCACGGCGGTGCCGCCAGCGCGTCCCGCCACACCGCCGCCGCCCGCTCGGGGTCCACGAGGCCGCCGGCCGCCAGCCGGTCGATCGCGTCCCGGACCTCGTCGTCGTGCGGGCCGAGCGGCTGTGCCCGGAGCGAGCGCGGGCCACCGGTGGTGTCGATCCGCTGGAGCGCCGCGACGAAACGCCCCAGTCGCACGGCCACGCCGTCCAGGTCGAGGTCGGGCGAGTCGGCGACGGTGTCGCCGTCGATCCAGCCGTAGACCGACCACGGGTACGGGAAGTCGCCGTCGGGCACGCCGGCACCGAGCGGCAGCGGTACCGGCAGCGGCAGGTGTGCGGCCAGCCGCGGCAACCACTCCCACTCGCGGCGCAGCATCGGGACCGCGCGCGGCATGGCCGGCAGGCGTACGACCATGTCCGTGCCGAGCCGGAAGAGCGTGTTGTCGGTGCCGGAGGAGTGCACGGCGGTGACCGGCAGTCCCGCCCAGCGCGGAAACTGCCGGGCGACCATCCTCGCGACGAGCGCGGGGGCGAGCCGGCTTCCCGACATGTCCCCACGCTAGGGCCCGCGGATCTCGGCGGCGCGAGGCGGGGTCGGTGGCGCCGCGCAGGGCCGCGCCCCTTCGTCCGTCGGCCGGCTTCGGGCAGGTAGGCGCGGGCGTCAGGCGAGGCCCGGGATCACCACTTCCTCCAGGATCGCGTTCGGCGTACGCCACTGCTCCGGGTCGTCGTAGTTGCCGGCCGCGATCGCCACCACCGCTCCCAGGCCGGGCAGCACGATCAGGCGCTGCCCACCGTTGCCCATCGCGCCGGCCCACCGCTGGCCGGCCGCCTCCCCGCTGTACCACTGGTAGCCGTACCAGCCGCCCCAGTCGATCGGCAGGCGCGGTTGGAGCATCGCCGCGACCCAGCCGGTGGGAACGACCTGCCGGCCGGCCCACTCCCCGCCCGCGAGCACCAGCTCGCCGACGCGGGCCAGGTCGGGCGGTGCCAGCCGCAGCCCGGACGCGGCGGAGACGACGCCGTCGTGGCCGGCCATCCACTCGAACGAGTCGAACCCGAGCGGGGCGAAGAGCGCCTCCCGGGCATACTCCGCCAATGGACGCCCGGTGCCCGCGGAGATGAGCCGTCCCAGCAGGGCCGTGGCGCCGCCACAGTAGGAGTAGGCCATGCCCGGCGGGCCGCTGATCGGCCGCTCAAGCACGTATCGGCACCGGTCCGGCGCCAACTCCATCGCGATCTCCGCGTTGGCAGGGCTGTTGTACGGGATCTCCTCTCTCCACTCGATGCCGAGCGACATCGTCAGCGCGTGCTCCACCGTGAGCGCGGCGCGGGCCGGGTCGGCGGCCAGGTCCGGATACTCCGGAAACGCCGCCAGCAGCGGCTGCGCCGGTTCGGGAACGCGGCCCTCGCCGAGCGCGATCCCGTACAGCAGCGCCACGACGCTCTTGGTCACCGAGCGCACGTCGTGCGGTGTGCGCGGCCCGAAATCGACGGTGCCGAGCGGCGTATTCCAGGCGAAGTCTTCGCCCTTGCCGTAGTGCTCCAGCACCGTGCGGCCGCCGTGGACCACCACAACGGCGTGCAATCCCTCTGCCCGCCCCGCCGCGAGCACATCATCCAGCCGGTCACGTATCGACATGTGTCGCATCATCGCACCATTTACGGGCCAGGCCGTGTCCCTAGGAAGAGGCCCCCAGCGCCCGCTCCACCTCGGCGGCACCGGCGACCTCGTGGACGGCGGCGACCGCCGTGCGCGGCACCGGGGCGTAGACGTGCGGGAAGAGGTCGCCGTCGGACGCCTCCTCCCAGCGCACGCTCTCCCCCAGCGCGTCAGCCTCTAGCGCGAGGACCACGAGCGGGGACACGTCCGCGAAGAAGCGCAGCGCGGTCGCGGCCACCTGCTCCCGGGACGAGCAGTGGACGAAACCGGACTCGTGGTCGAACGGCGAGCCCTCGAAGCGCCCGGCCGCCTCGAACTTGGCCCACTCGGCCGGCCGCAGAATCTTGTAGATCAGCACCGCACAAGGGTGACAGATGGCCGCTGCCCCGCCGTCGCGGGAGGCGCGGGGCGCCCGCCCGTCCGGCGGAGGAGTCAGGCGACCGGCCGCAGGATGAGTGGCAGCGGGTCGCTGTCGAGCTGCGCCGCGAGCAGCATGGCGTCGCCGCGGCTGAACTGGCCGCCGATCTCGGCGTCGCCGGTGACGACGGCGGTGACGGTGGGCGCGCTGATCACGACGCCGTCCAGCACGACGGCCACCTGGCCGTTGTCGCCCTCGGCGACCACCTGCCGGGTCAGCTCCGTCCAGCGCTGCTGACCGGCCTCCGTGAACGTCATGGCGACGACCCACTGCCCGGTCGGGCCCAGCTTGGCCTCCGCGGATCCGACGTCGGCGCCGTCGACCTGGGCCACCTCCAACAGGTACTTGCTGGGCGGGCTGAGCCAGTCGCACGCCGCGACCTGCCCGGTGGCGCCGCCCTGGGCGGGGCGGGCCAGGAGCTGCCGGCAGCCGATGGTCGGCACCTGGTACTGCATGGTGGCCGGCAGTGCGGCGACCTGCGCCGGGGTCAGCTCGGCGAAGGGCGCCAGCTCCCGCGTCGTGGCGGCGTCGAGCCGGTCGGGCGCGGCGATCGTCTCGGCCGCCTGGTACGCCGGCCCGAGCGCCGCGGCGACATCCTCCAGCGGCGGGATCGGCTCAGTGTCCACAGTGGGAGGTATGCCGCCGCCGGCCTGGTCCGGCGTCGTCGCCAGCACCTTGCGCAGCCGCAGGTCGCCGGTCCCGGCCAGCGCCCGCAGCTCGTCCTCGTGGCCGGTGCCGTCGACCCGCGCGGTGATCCGTCCGTCGTCGCGCACCTCGACCCGTACCCGCTTCAGGTCCGCGGCCTCGATCCGGCCGGCGAGCACGTCGCGGCTCCGTTCCAGCTGGTCTTTGGTGGGCGTGGCGCCGTCCGCGGTGACCGCTTCCACCGTGATCACGGTCTCACCGGGCTCGCCGAGGTCGAAGATGCGGTCGCGGAAGGCGAAGACGGCACCGGTGCACGCGCACAGGGCCAGCACCGCCACGACGGCGAATATGCCGAAGGCAACCAGCAACGGGTCGCGTCGCCGCTTTTCTTCCAGAACGGGCGTCAGGGGCGTCTCCGACACGCGCCGAGTCTAGGTGGTCGATGCACGCCCGCCGGAGCGATCTTTCGGCGGCGCGACAATTGACGATCTTTCCCGTACCGTCGGGGGGCGAGGCGTTGCCGTGCCGAGCCCGTCCGAGTGAGGGATCGGCAGGTCAGGCGGCCGGAGCGGGAGCGGGCGATCGTGAGAGTGTGGCTGTACACCTCGCCGAAACCGAACGCGGTGGCACGACGGCTGGTCCGGCTCGCCAAGGCCGCCGAGCACTCCGGATTCGACGGTCTGATCGTCGCCGCCCCGAGCCCGGCGACACTCCACATCGGGCGGTCCGCCTGCGACAGCGGCTGGGCGACGATGTCCGCGGTGGCGCGCGGCACGCGGCGGCTGCGGCTCGGCGTCCTGCTCCAGCCGGCCCACCTCACCGCCCCGCACCGGGTCGCGGCCTCGGCCGCCGCGCTCGACCGGTGCAGCGGCGGGCGCCTCGAGTTCGGCCTGGCCGCGGTCCGCGCCGCCGGCGGACCGGGCCGGGGCCTGCCGCCGATGGCCGAGGGGTTCACCCGGCTGGACGAGACCCTTGCGGTGATCACCGGGCTGTGGTGGACCTCGCCCGGCGAGCGGTTCACCTTCACCGGCCGCTACCACACGGTGCTCAACCACCCCGCGGTCGTCCCCGCCCAACGGCCCGGGCCGCCGCTGATCGTCTCCGGCCCGGGCCGGCACACCACGAGCTATCTGGCCGCCCGCTGGGCCGACGAGGTCAACGTCCCGTTTCGCGGCCTGCACCACACCGTCCGGCAGTACTGGAACGCCGACGACGCCAGCTCCCGATCCGACCGGCGACCGCGCGACCGGCAGCGGCTGGGGCGCTCGGCGGCGCTCACCGTGCGCTTCGACCCGGTCAACTGCCGCCACCGCCACGAGCCGGCCGCGCCGGTGCCGCACGCGTGTGCCGGTGACGCGCTGCTCAAGGTCCTCGCCACGCTGGGCCAGTATCACGCGATCGGCACCGACCGGGTCTACCTGCGGCTGCCAGACAACATCGGCCAGCGCCACCTCGACCTGGTCGCCCGGCAGATCCTGCCGATCTTTCACGGTGCACGCACACCGGGCCCCAGCCAGCCCCACGCCTGCTGACGCGGCGCCGACTGACTACGGCTTGATCGCGACGCCGACCAGCCCGGGAATGTCGGGCAGGGTCGCCGGGTCGTTGCCGGCCGCCGTCGGGCGCCAGCGCGTCACCCGCACGACGCCGGGGTCGACAAGATCCCAGCCCGCGAAGAGCGCCTCGACCTCGGCCTGCGAGCGGAACGTCAGCGGCGCGGCACTGCGGCCGTACGTCTTCACGCTCTCCCGCACCTGATCGGTCATCTCCGCGGGGTAGGTCATGTGCGAGATGACCAGGCCACTGCCGGAGGGCACCGCGTCACGGTAGGCCGCGAGCAACGCCTCCGGCTCGTCGGACTCCGCGACGAAGTGCAGCACCGCGACCATCAGGATGGCGACCGGCCGGTCGAAGTCGATCAGCCGCTGCGTCACCGGGTCGCCGAGAACGGCATCCGGCTTGCGCAGATCCGCCTGTACGACGCCCACGCGGTCGGCGACGTCGGCCACGAGGTGGCGGCTGTGGGTCACCGCGACCTGGTCGATGTCCACGTACACCACGCGGGCGTCCGAGGTGGCCCCCAGCGCGATGTCGTGCACGTTTCCCACCGTCGGGATGCCGGCGCCCAGGTCGATGAACTGCCGTACCCCGGAATCCAGCAGGTGCTCGACGGCGCGTCCGAGGAAGCTGCGATTGGCGGCCGCCCACTGCCGCACGCCCGGCTCGACCGTCAGCATCTGCTCGGCCAGGTCACGGTCGGACGCGAAGTTGTGCGCGCCGCCCAGAAAGTAGTCGTACACACGAGCGGGACTCGGTCGCGAAAGGTCGACGCCTTCCGCCCAGGGCGGCTGGCCCATCGGCACCCCTGCCAAGGATCGAGGATGGTGAGACGGTGATGACGACGGTCAGCTTAGCCACCTGGAACGGCGCCGTAGCGCTCCCCCGACGCGGAGGCTGTCGTGTCCCGCGAGAAGGGGCGAGGTCGGGCCTCTCAGGCGGCACCGTACAGCTCCGCGATCGCCGCTCCGGCTCCCTCCCCGTAGCCCTGCCGGTAGACCTGGGCGGAGCAGGTCAGGCCTCGACCCAGCCGTGGGCGCGTGCGTGCGCCAGCAGCCGTTCGCGGATCTGCGTGATCTGCGCGGCCGTCAGCGAGCCCACGTGCTGAAGGAGCACCTCGGTCACCTCGGTGGTGTACTGCCGCGCCGTCAGCACGTCGCACATGCCCTCGTCGTCACCGGCCGGCGCCGTTTTCGACCGGGCTGACACCTCGTCGGGCTGCCCCGTGGCGGCTTGCACCGGCGATGGGTCCAGGATCCGGACCGTCGCGACCTTCAGGCCCCGCTCGCCCTCCACGACCGTGTACTCGACCCGCGTGCCGGAGTGGACCTGATGGCGCTGCTCCCCGAAATCGTTGGCGTGGACGAACACGTCCTCGCCGCCGCCGTCCGGTGCGATGAACCCGTACCCCCGGGCATCGTCGAACCGCAGAATCCTTCCGACCGCCACCACAACCACCACCTGTCACCGACCACCGTTGACGCGCCGATCCGTGCTACGCGACCGCGCCACCATACTGCAGGAATCCGGGCGCCAGGATCCACCGCCACGCGCACACAAGTCTTCACCTCGACCGCTTTCACAGTGGCTGGATGCTCACCGGCACGGTGAGGTGGCGGTCGGCTCCCAGGACCCGCTCCGGGCCATCGAGCATGAACGATCCGCGTAGCGGCAGGTCAACGCTCGATGACCCGACCTCGGCGTGGATCAATCCGGGCTCTACGAGGCGTTTGAGGTCCCTCCCGGTGAAGGAGACACGGTCGGCGTGGAGGGCGAACTCGACGCGGGCGGCGCGGCCCGCTTCGAGTCGCACCCTGGCCCATCCGGCGAGCCAACGGGAAGGACGCACGACCGAGGCCACCGGATCGGAAAGGTAGAGCTGGACCACCTCGGTGCCAGCCCGCCGCCCGTCATTGCGCACGGTGACGCTGATCCGCACGGTGCCGTCGGTCGCGATGACGTCGGCATCCGTCGCGAGGTCCGCGTAGGTGAAGGTGGTCCACGTGAGCCCATGCCCGAACGGGTACAGCGGTGTGGGATCGACCGAACTCACCCTGGAGGCACCGGCCATCACGGCGCGCGGGTAGGTCCCGAGCTGGGCGCCCGCGTGGCGGGGCATGCTCACCGGCAACCGTCCGGACGGTTCGACCCGACCGGACAGGATGCCCGCGATCGCGCCCGCCCCTTCCTCACCTGGGAAGAACGCCTGGACGACGGCCGCGGCCCGCTCGGCCAGGCCGCTCAGGGCGTATGGGCGGCCGGAGATCAGTACGACAACGGTGGGAGTTCCGGTGTCCAGCACCGCCTTCGCGAGTTCGGCCTGCCGGCCGGGCAGGGCCACGGTCTCCGCGTCACACCCCTCGCCGGAAGTCCGCCCCCCGACGCCGAAGAGGCCGGCGCGGTCGCCGAGTGTCAGCACGCACACATCGGCGTCGCGCGCCGCGGCCACGGCGGCGGCGATGTCCGCGTCCTGCGTCATCGCGGTATCGTCCGCGGATCTCACCTGGAGCTTCGCGTCCGGCAGCTCAGCGGCCAAAGCATCGCGCAGGGTCGGGATCGCAACCCCTGGCTCCATGCCCGCGCGCGCCGACATCTCCTCCAGGAAATCGAGGGAATTGTGGTTGGCGAACGCGTAGCAGCCCAGCAGGGCCAGCGGATCGTCCGCCAGCGGGCCGACCAGCGCGACGGCACCGTCACGGATCGGGAGCGTGCCGTCGTTGGCCAACAGCACCACCGATTCTTCGGCGAGTCTGCGCGCCAGTGCCCGGTGCTCGGGCGGGTCCAGATCTCCGGGCCCCAGAGCTGGGAGGGCGGCCAGCTCGGCCTTCCAGGCTTCGTCCAACATGCCCAGTTCGCATTTCAACGTGAGAACCCGAGACGCTGCCCGCGTCACCAGCTCCTCGGCGACACGCCCCTGTCGCACCATCTCGACCAACGGCGTCCCGTAACAGTGCGTGGTGGGTAGCTCCATGTCGACGCCGGCCTGTAGCGCCATCGCGGCGGCCTCCCCGCGCGAGTCGGCCGCGCCGTGGATGTGCTTGAGATTCCAGATCCCGAAATAGTCGGCCAGGACGACGCCGGTGAAGCCCATCTCACCGCGGAGCACGTCAGTGAGCAGGCGCCGGTCCGCGGTGGGCGGTACGCCGTCGATGTCATTCTGCGAGACCATCACGGAACGCGCCCCGCCGAGGCGCACGCCGGCGACAAACGGCTCCAGTATGACGTCGGCGAACTCGCGAGGGCCGCACGCCACCGGCGCCATGTTTCGCCCGGCCACACCAGCCGAGTATCCGGCGAAGTGCTTGAGCGTGGCCACTATCCCAGAACCTTCCAAGCCGCGGACGTAGGCGGCGCCAATGGTCGCGACGAGGTAGGGGTCGTCTCCGATCGTCTCCTCCGTGCAGCCCCAGCGATAATCTCGCGTCACGTCGAGCACGGGCGCCAGACCCACCTGCGCGCCGATCTTGCGCAGATTACCCCCAATGGCCGTGGCCATCTCCTCCACCAGTTCGGGATTGAATGCCGCGCCCCAAGCGAGCGGAGTGGGAAAGACGGTGGCAGTCCACGACATGACGCCGGTGAGACATTCCTCGTGCACGAGCGCGGGAATCGCGAACCGGTTCGCCGCCATCACGGTGCCCTGCAGAAGGCGGAGCCGTTCCAGTCCCGCCGCGGGAAGCACGGGCTCTGTGCCGTAGACCCTGGTGAGCTGACCCAAGCCGACGGCCGCCGCCTCCTCCAGCGGCGGAGGCAGCGGGTCGGTGGCCCCCTCCGGAACCGCGAGCACGGGCTCACCGGGACGCAGGGGCGCCACCCAGTACGCGCCGAGTTGCCCGACCTTCTCCTCAAGGGTCATCCGGTCCAGCAGATCGGCGACCCGATCACTCACTGGCAACGACGGATCCCGCCACGGCTGATGGGCCGGATTGTGTGCTGCGCCATCCTTGAGTACCTCGGACATCAGCTCTCATCCTTTCGCTCGACAGAGCACAGTCCACAGTGGGCTCATTTCGCTGGAACGGGGTTCGCTGTGACGGTCCGGGCCGCGTACGCCACCGCCACCAGCAGCGGGATGATCGCCGCCAACGTCCACGTGAGCCCGACGACGTCGGCGACCCAGCCGATCACCGCCGGGGCGAGCAGGATGCCGGCGTACGTCATGGTGGTGAACCGCGCCACCATGGCGGCGGCACCAGCGTCGGCTCCGGGCTCGGAGCCGGACTCGCGGTCCGCGCCGAGGTGCCCGACCACGCTGTACAGGACGGGCAGGCAGGTGGCGAGGCCCAGGCCCATCAGCGCGAAGCCGGCGACCACGAGCGCCACCCAGGGGCTGACCACGACAACCGTCAGGCCGGCCGCGGTGAGGCCGGCGCCGAGACGGAGCATCACCGCCGCCGACGTCCGGACCAGGATCGAGTCGCCGATCAAGCGGACCGAGGTCTGGCAGACCGCGAACGCGGCGTAGCCGAGGCCGGCCACGCCCAGGGTCGCCTGCCGCTCGTGCAGGAACACGCCACTCCAGTTGATGACGGCAGCCTCGGCGGTCAGCGCGATGGCGCCCATCGCGCCGAGCACGAGTACCGGCCGGCTCCAACCGGTCCGCCAAGTCGTACGTGCGCCTGGCCGTGCCCCGGTCGGCTCGCCGGCGGCGGGCAGCAGAAGCCGTCCGATCACGACGATGAACGGCACGAGCACCGCGGTGAGGAACACGTAGTGGACGCCGCGTGACAGTCCTATGTGGGCGGCGCCCGCGCCGAGGAGCGCACCGCTGACACTGCCGAGACTCCACGCCGCGTGACAGCCGTTCATGATGGGCCGCCCCAGAGCCCGCTCGACCGTCACGGCGTGGGCGTTGACGCTGACGTCGAGCAGGCCGACGACGGCGCCCAGCATCATCTGCACGGCGGCCAGCGTCACGAAGTCGGGCGCGACCCCCATCCCGAGCAGCAGCACCGGTTGCACGACGGATGCCGCCCGCACGAGCGAGCGGCTGCCAAACCTGACGGTGAGGCTCCCGGCGATCTGCATGGTGCCGACCGCGGTCAGCCCGAACAGAGCGGAGAGCAGCCCGAGCTGGCCGGTGGTGAGCTGTAGGTCCTGCTGCAGCGAGGGTGTCCGCACCGCCAGACTCGCGATGACCAGGCCGTTGACGCCGAACATCACAGTCACCGCCCAACGGGCGGCCGTCGCGCCGGTACGCGAACTCCTGGCGCCTACCGACAACGGCGGGTCGACGCGACTCACGACCGCACCCACTCGATCGGGGCGCCGATGCCGGTGTGGAACGGCCGGGCCAGATCCTCACGGTAGGCAGACGCCGGAATGACGCGGAAGTCGAAGCTCACCCGCGTGCGGTCGGAGCCGTTGCGCACATTGCCGTGCAGAAGGTTGGCGCTGTCGAAGACGAGCATCTTGCCATAAGGCATGGTCGCTGGCCGGAAGTCGGCTCGCCCTTCGGCCGACTCGACCCACAGGCAGTTGTCCTCGCTGACCGCGACGAGCGGAACCCAGAACGTCATCTCCTCGGTGTTGTGTCCACCGTCCCGGTCACGGTGGTACTCCCCCACGCCATGGCGCCCTGGCAGTTGCACACGCCAGTTGGGGATCGGCTGGTACCGCACGGGTTCGCCGACGAGGCTTGTCACCGTCGTGGCCACGAACCGCTCGAACAGAGGCAGAAACACGTCACCGGACGCGTAAAGCCGTTCGTGCAGGTCCGATCGCTGGTTACCGAACCCCGGCTCCTCCTCGCCGGCCAGGTCGACCTGCTCGTGCCACCGGCTCAGATCGGCGACGCCGAGGCGCTTGCCCACGCTGCCCGCGAAGTCGAACGATTCGTTGTCGTACCCGACGACGAGTTTGTTTAGCATGGCGCTCTCCGATCCGTCCGCGCTACGCCTTGATGCGAAACCGTGGCTCGTAGCCGATGAGGTGGCTGAACTGCAGGTCGATGCCGCCGATGTTGGTGAAGTCTTCCCCGCGCACCAGGCTGCGCCGCACGAAGTCCCTGGTCTTGGCGCGATAGCGAGACCGGGCCAGCAGCGTGGCGAGTGTGGCGAAGTAGCGGAGGCTCCCCCGGCGGTGCAGCGCGACGAAGTGGGACCGGAGCCGCGCGATGATGTCGTCAGCCGCCTCCCTGTCGAAGGACGTCGACAGGTTGGACATCTGAACTGATGCGAGGAAGTCGCGCTGCAGCGGCGTCGGCTCCACCTGAGCGTCGGTCGCCACCGCCTCGGGCCCACGTCGCAGCAGGTCTGTCAGGTAGCGGTCGTGCCCGCGAAACACCTGGTAGCCGGTGGCGCGCGGCGGAGCTTCTCCAGCACCGAGCAGGTCGGCCGCCCGTTCGACGTCGACGTCGCCCAGCCGTCCGGCGAGGTGGGTCGTGAACTCCAGGTCGGTGCGGTAGGCGGTGTCGACCAGCGATGTCTGCGGCAACAGTTCGGACGTGGCCGCGTGCGAGGAGGAGAGGATCGGCGTGCCCACATAGGACGCTTCGACGAGCACTCGGCCGAAGGTCTCCAGGCTCGACGTGCTCGGAAAGAACAGTACGTCCATCTCCCTGAACATCGCCCAGAGCGCTGACCTGTCGACGGGCGGGAACCAGCGGTAGTCGGTGGTGTCGGACGACGGCCCGGGTACGCCAGGTGGTCGCTCGCCCACCGCGTGCAGCTCGTACCGGCCAGGCCAGCGGCGCCGCAACTCGTCGAGAAGTGCCAGCGCCTGCCCGTAGTTTTTGTCGTCGGTGAGCCGGCCGACGAATCCGATGCGCCGAGGGCGGGTCGTGGACGCGGCCGACCGCCCAGAGCCGACCCACGAACCCTCGGCCTCGGGCGGGAGGGAATGCAGGATCGGGTAGCAGACGGCCTGGGGCTTGGGGGCCAGATGCGGAAGCACCGTGTTGAACACGCCCATCGAGTAGCGCGACGCGTGCAGAAGCATGTCGTCCGCTCGCAGGTAGGACGCGCACAGGCTCTCCTGCTGCAGGTAGCCGTTCCACAGCGCCGTACGCACGTCCCGGACGATCCGGAAGTCGAGGCCCAGACGCTCCCGGAGGTAGAAGTAGAAATACGCATGCGGACCGACGGTGGTCATGACCACGTCCACGCCGCTGAGCGCCTCCCGGGCCACGGCGTCACTGCGGCACAGGTCAACCAGGTTGTGTGGCCGCGGCACAACCCCACCGTCGGCCTCGACCAGCGCCACCTGCTCGACATAGTCGAAGTTCGCGCCGTCCTTGCCGGGGTGCCCCGCATAGGTTTCAAAGGGGTGGAAGCCCACGACCGTGCCACGACTCGCCATGTCAGGCCCCTTCCGAGAGAAGATCTGTGAGAGTGTCGTCGGGCCGGCGCCGTTCGCGCAGCGCCACTGTCCGCTCCCGCAACGGATCGCGCTCCGCCTGGTCCCAGTGCTGGGCCTTCAGCGCGGCGAGCACGATGCCGGCCAGCTCCCTGATGTCGGCCTCGTCAAAGCCACGCGAGGTGATGGTGGGCGTGCCCAGGCGAAGCCCGCTGGCGACGAAGGGCGGGCGCGGGTCACCGGCGAGCATGTTGCGGTTGGAAAGGATGCCAAGGTCCTGCAGGCGCCCTTCGGCGTCCCGCCCGGTGAGCCCGGTGCGGGTCAGGTCGAGCACGAGCAGGTGGGTATCGGTGCCGCCCGAGACCAGGTCCAGGCCGCCCGCGAGGAGCAGCTCAGCGAGGAGCCGGGCATTGTCCACCACGCGGCGTTGGTAGGCCCGGAACCCCGGACTCGCCGCGTCCCCCAGCGTCTCCGCCAGCGACACGAGCCCGGCGAGCCCGACCGACGACTGCAGCCCTGGAAACACCGCGGCATCCACCGCGGGCTGCACAGCGGCCGGGCCGAGGATGATGCCGCCACGGGTCCCGCGCAGGGTCTTCTCCACCGAGGTGGTGACGATCGCGTTCGGACAGACGCACGGGTTGTCATGCAAGCCCGCCGCCACCAGGCCGGCGATGTGGGAGATGTCGGCGACAAGCGTGCCGCCCACCTCCTCGGCAATCTTGCTGAACGCGCCGAAGTCGATCGCCCGCGGATAGGCGGAGAAGCCGGAGACGATGACCTTCGGACGCTGACGCAGCGCGACGTCTCGGATCTCGTCGTAGTCCAACAGCCCGGTGCTGGGGTTCACGGCGTAGGTAACGACCTGATATAGATCGTGCACGATGTGTCGCGGATGCCCGTGCGACAGGTGCCCGCCCGACGAGACGTCCAGGGAGAGAAGCGTGTCGCCCGGCTTCATCACCGCTCGGTAGGCGGCGAGGTTGGCCAGTGACCCCGAGGCCGGTTGGACGTTGGCGTAATCGGCTCCGAACAGCTCACATGCCCGGCGCACGGCCAGCCGCTCCACCTCGTCAAACAGGTGCGTACCGGCGTAGGGCTTGCGGCCGACATGCCCCTCCGCCGAGCGAAACTGCGCCACGCCCCAGGTTCGATTGTCCCGGGCGGCACCGATCGGCGCATTCGACGCCGCGATCAGGTCGATGCTGTTGAGATAGTGCTCATCTTCACGACGTAGCAGGCCTTCTATCTCGGCGTCCGTTGACATGACCTCACTCCAATGCTGTTGTCACTGCGTTGACAGGGCGTGGATCGGGTCGTTGCCGATAATCAGGTTCAGGAGCGATCGCAGCGTCAGGTCGAGACATGCACGTTGTGGCGACTGGGAACAACGATGCTCAGCACTGTTCTCCTCAGCGTCGTGAAGGCCGACTAATAAGAGTTCGTACGTTCGAAAAGATCTTCTTGGATGCCTGAAAGACCACGGAGGCTCGCCCTAGCCACCTGATCGGCGTGGTGAAACGCGACCGCGTCGGTCCCGGGCAAGGCAAATGCCCGCGCCCCACGCAGTGACGTGTTCCAGCCCAGTGCGAAGCGGGACGGGTGGGCCCGACCCGCCGCGTCGATGAGGCGACCGTCGCCGTCCACGGCGATGCGCCCGGTGCTGTGGCGGTGGCCTGACTCGTCGGTCAGCACCTCCTCGGTGACCGCGCCCGAGGCGTGCAGGTCCGACAGCAGTCCGTCCGCCGTGTGGGCGATCGTCAGCGCCGGCTGGAACGCGTCGACCAGTGCGGTCGCGACGAACTCACTGGACGTATTGGCGCTGGTGGCCCGAAACAGCCCTCGCCGGGAGTCTCCGCGCACCCGCATCCCGGATCCGATGAGGACGATGACGCCGCGCCGGGCCAGCGCGAGCGCCTGTTCGACGCGGAAGGCCGGAGGGCCACTGACCACGAGGTCGAAGAGTCTGGTCCAGGCGTTGTCGAGGTCCACGCGCGACCTGCCATCGAGCAACGGGCGCAGGCGCGGTAGCTGGCCGAACATGACCAGCAGCGCCGCGTAGACGGCAAGGTCGGCGGACCGGAATGGATCCGATGCCCGCGCGATCTCCGTCCGCAGCTCGGCGCACAGGTAGTCGTTCAGCTCCTGCACGCTGTCGAAACGGTGACCCCGCAACGGTTGGTGCAGTGCGTCCATGTCGAACCGGTGGGAAGCGGCGATGACAGCGCGGGTGCTCACGCGGGTCACATCGGCGAGGTCGCCCGCGCGGTCGAGCAGGTCCTGCACCTCTTGCAGGCTCAGGCCCGCGAGGTCGGGGCGGATCGCGAACAGTTGCCGGTGGTAGGCGAGGCTGAGCTCCTTGACCACGAGCGGCCACACGTCCCCCTCGAAGCTCAACCGGCTGCCGTCGGCCACCATGCGCCCGACGGCCCCGTCTGTCAGGTAGCGCAGGACGGCCTTGTCGGGTCGCCGTTCCGGCTTGCACCGGTACGGCAGCCCTCGCCGGGACCCGACATAGAGAAGCGGCTCACGACCGCTGGCGTGGTATTCGAGCGTGCCGTCGCGACCCCGCGCGTAGCGACCGCCGCGGCCTTCCGTGAGCAGCGCCATCAGGTCGAAGAACGCGAGGCCGAAGCCACGCATGATCACTCGCTCACCGGCTGGGATCGCCGACAGGTCGAGGTCGACGGCGTAGCCGAGCGGGACGTAGACGAGGCCGTGCCGGTCCGCGAACGCCACCAGCTCGGCCTGCTCGCCGGTCGGGCGCGCATCCAGGTGTCCCAACGCGAGTGCGACCACGTCAGCGCACTCCGATCCGCCGTCGTCCAGGACGACCACCTGCCGGCCATCCGCCGTGTCGGACAGGCCGGTCGCGCGCCCCTTTCGCACCCGCATCCGTACGCCAGGCGGGGCATGCTCGACAAGATGCGACAGGAACCAGGACAGGTACGCCCCTTGCAAGCGCCGGGTGGCGAACCCGCCTGGCGTGACGTCGGCGAGATCAGCGTCGAGCGCCGGATCGGCTACCGGGGGCAGTCGTCCCGCCACCGTGTCCGCGACCCATTCGTGCAATGCCGGGCCTGGGCGCGGCGGGCCGGCGAGCCGGACAGAGCTGCCGGGGAATAACGTCACATCCCGCGCAAATGAATTCATGCGCATCAATGGTGACTGATCCACGCGCCAGACCCGTCCCGCACTGGCCGGGTAGGGGTCTATAAGGACGATCTCTAACCGAAATCCCGGTGCCAGCGACGGCGCGTTCGCGAACAGCCGCTCCACCAGTCCGACGCCGACGGGGCCGGCGCCAACCACGGCCACTCGGCCGTCGACCGAATCATCGACCACGCCTCCGTCCGTCGCGGCGACCCGTAGGGTGCCTGCCGGTGACACGGAACGCATAGACGAAATCGTGCATTGAGTGGTCTAAATCCGCAATACCCAGAGCCGAAAGACCTGTCGATGGCACGAGTCCGGGTCAGGGACAATCAACGCAGTAACAGCGCGGGGTCCGCATGGACGAGTTCGATGACCTTGCCGGCCGCGCCCAGCACCGCCGACTCAGCGGCCACCGGGGAGACCGCTACCCGGGGGGAGCTGCCATGCAGTGCGCTTCGCCGCAGTTCCTCCTCGACCACTGGCCGCACCCAGAGACCCAGTGGAGCGAAGATCCCACCTAGCACGACTGTGTCCGGGTCGAGCAGCTTGGCCGCACCGGACACGGCCAGGCCGAGGGCACGCCCGGCCCGTTCGACCGCGGCCAGAGCCGCCGGATCGCCCACCTGCAACTGCTCCACGAGCACCGCCATCGCCGGCCTCGGGTCGCCGGACCCGTCGCCGCGGGCAGCCTCGCCGAGCCCGGCCGCCCGCAGGATGGCCTCCTGACCAGCGATCCCTTCGAGGCAGCCGCGCCCACCGCAGGCACACACCGAGCCCTCCGGCTCCACCGTGACGTGGCCGAGTTCACCCGCGAATCCGTGCGCGCCCCGGAACACCTGACGATCGACGACGATCCCGGACCCGATGCCGGTCTCCCCCGACACGTGCACGAAGTCCCCGGCCTCCGGCCCAAGCCCGAACCACAGCTCACCGAGGGCGGCCAGGTTTGCCTCGTTGTCGAGCTCGATAGGCAGCCGCAGGGGCGGGACGACCTCCGACAGCAGCGAGGCGATTGGCACCTCGGACCAGCCCAGGTTCGGTGCGTGAACCGTTCCGGCCCAGTTCAGCACGCCCGGCACGGCGACCACCGCACCGGCTATCGACAACCCTTGCTCCGCGACGGCGGCCTTCGCGGAGTCGACGATCTGCGCGAGCGAGGCAACCACCGCCTCCGGTGCGCGACCGCGGTTGTCGAGGGCGACCATGTGCCGGTAGCGGACGCGGCGACCGAGGTCGAGCACGCACGCGGCCAGGTACTTGACGTTGATCTCAAGCCCCAGCCCAGCGGCGGCGTCGGAGTTGATCGTCACCGCGACCCCCGGCCGTCCCCGCTCGCCCTCGTGCAGCAACTGCCCGTCGCGCACGATCCCCGCGTCGGCCAACACGGTCACCAGGTTGGACACGGTGGTCTTGGCGAGGCCGGTCAGGCTGGCCAGCTGGGCCCGGGAGACCGGCTGGTTGGTCGCGATGGCCCTGAGCAGGATGGCGAGATTGCGCTCCCGCATCGCTCCGTGCCAGATCGGGCCGTCTGGCGTGCTTCCCATGCGACAGAGGTTAGATGCGGCGGTGCCGCCCGGCCTATTGGCTTGCCCGTCGCCGGGTGCTTAGATTCGTCCATAACGTTCACTAAACCTGAGGAGGAGTCCGGTGACACTCGCGCCCACCCCTGAGGATCGCTTCAGTTTCGGACTCTGGACGGTCGGCTACCAGGAACGCGACCCGTTCGGCGAGGCGACCCGACCGCCGCTCGACCCCGTGGAGTCCGTGCACCGGCTGGCTGAGCTCGGGGCCTGGGGCGTGTCGTACCACGACGACGACCTGCTCGCGGTGGAGCCCGACCGCAACAAGGCGATCGCCGCCTTCCGCAAGGCCGTCGACGAGACCGGCCTCGTCGTGTCGGAGGCCACCACCAACCTGTTCAAGCACCCGGTCTTCAAAGACGGGGCGTTCACCTCAAACGACCGCGACGTGCGGCGCTATGCCATCCGCAAGGTCCTGCGCAACATCGACCTGGCCGCGGAGCTCGGCGCGAAGATCTATGTCTTCTGGGGTGGCCGAGAGGGCGCCGAGACCGACGCCGCCAAGGACGTCCGCGATGCCCTGGAGAGGTACAAGGAAGCGCTCGACTTCCTCGCCGCCTACGTCAAGGACCAGCAGTACGACATGCGGTTCGCGCTGGAGCCCAAGCCAAACGAGCCTCGCGGCGACATCCTGCTGCCCACCATCGGCCACGCGCTCGGGTTCATCTCCATGCTCGAGCACGGCGACATGGTCGGCCTCAACCCGGAGGTCGGGCACGAGCAGATGGCCGGGCTGAACTTCGTTCACGGCGTCGCCCAGGCGCTGTGGCAGGGCAAGCTGTTCCACATCGACCTCAATGGCCAGCACGGCCCGAAGTACGACCAGGACCTGGTCTTCGGCCACGGCGATGTGAAGAGCGCGTTCTTCCTCGTCGACCTCCTCGAAAACGGCGGGTACGACGGCCCACGGCACTTCGACTACAAGCCCGGTCGCACCGAGGACATCTCGGGCGTGTGGGCTTCGGCAGCGGCAAACATGCAGGCATACCTACTTCTTCGGGAGCGCAGCCGCGCCTACCGGGCCGACCCAGCGGTGCAGGAGGCGCTGCGGGCATCCCGCGCCGACCAGATCGCCGTGCCGACGCTCGCGCCAGGGGAAACGGTCGAGTCGTTGCGGGCGGACGAGTTCGACGCCGACGCCGCCGGCGAGCGCGGCTACCACTTCCGCGCGCTTGACCAGCTCGCCATCGAGCATCTGCTCGGTGCGCGCTGACCGCTACCCCCAGGAGGAACAACCGGGCGCCGCCCATTGGTCGGCCGGCGCCCGCGTCACCGTGGCCGCACGAGGGAGGCCGGTTCGAGCCGGGCGTTGCGCGGGATCCCACCGCAGCCTGGGGCCTGGCGGGAAGCGCTCCGACTCGATGGCCATCCGGTGGGGGCCGACGCCCCGGCCCCACCGCTCGATGCCCTCGTCGCCGCGCCAGGGCTGTCCGAGCGTGGTCGCGAGCTGGATGAGATCGACGCGCGGCTGGCCCTGGCCGCCTCCGACCGGGCCGCTTGGTCCTGATCGCCGGTCTGCGGGGCGTCTGCCTGGTCGTGCACCGGGTGCGCGGGCAGGGGCCACCCCACACACAATTCGTCCACGATCTGGACCAAATCAAGACGTTACCCGGCCCGCCCGACGGCGGCCGGTAGAGAACGAAACTGGCCGACTGACACGCCCCGCCGGCCGGGCCGGCACGACAAGAGCGGCGTCCTGTGCCCCAGCGCACCCCGAAACGACAGCCGACCAGTGTCCCTTTCGGCGAACAACGCGCCGACGCTGTCCGGTCCTGATGCCAGGGCCGACCGCCGCCTTTCGACACCCATGCTCCAATTTCTATGGAGGGGTCATGACGAGCAACAACAGCGAACAGGTCGCTCGTGGGCCAAAGACGTCCGGTGAAACAGTCGGAGTAGTCTTCGTCGGCTGTGGATACGCCGCGGACTTCTACGGTGCCACCATGCCCAACTACCCTCATATCGAGGTCAAGGGCGCCTTCGACGTGGAAGAGGACCGTGCGGCCACATTCGTCGAGGAGTACGGCGGGCGTGTCTTCAACGACTTTGACGAGGTGCTGGCCGACCCTGGCGTCGCCATCGTGGTCAACCTGACTTCCGTGTCAAAACACTACTCCGTGAGCAAGGCAGCACTGCTGGCCGGCAAGCACGTCTACTCGGAGAAGCCGCTCGCTTCCAGCCTCCCGGAGGCAACGGAACTCGTCGAACTGGCCAGGGAGCGAGGGCTCCTGCTGTCGAGTGCTCCGTCGACCATCTTCGGCCAGGCCGGGCAGACGCTCCTGCGGGCCGTCCACGATGGACTGATCGGTAAGCCACGCCTGGTGCACGCTTCGCTCGACATGGGCGCTCTCGCCTTCATGCCCTACACGGAGTGGCGGAGCCGGCGGGACGTGCCGTGGCCGTACCTGGACGAAGTCGCCAACGGTTGCACCATGGAACACGCGGGATACCAACTCAGCTGGCTGGTGGCCATGTTCGGCCCAGTGGTACGCATGGCGGCCCACACGTCCCTCCAACTCGGCGACAAGTGGCCGACGCGGACACAGCTCGCCCCCGACGTCTCGCTGGGCTTCCTCGAGTTTGCCAACGGCACCGTCTGCCGGCTCAGTATCGGCTGGGTCGCACCGGCGGACCTGTCCCTCACCGTCATCGGCGACAAGGGCATCCTCTCGGTGGGCGACGTGTGGCAGGCCTCCGCCCCGGTCATGTTGCGGCGCAACGTCCGGACGAGCGGCAAGACCAACGCGTACCTTGCCGAACCGGAGCAGCTCCCCTTCGTGATACCAGCCGCCCAGCACCGCTACACCGATACCCATGACCTCACGGTCGGCGCCGGCGTGGCCGACATGGCCTCGGCGGTCCTCAAGGGGGGACAGTCTTTCCTGAGCGCCGACTTCTCCCTCCATGTACTCGATGTCACGCTCCGGCTCGCCGCGGGCCGAGGTGTCATGGAAGACGTGACGCTTCCCGCCTCTGACGACGAGAAGCTGGCGCGTCCCCCCGTCGCCGCCGATACAGCGGCCAGGTGAACGAACCTGACGCGCCTCCCGGTGTTCGGACGCCCTTGGGAACCGGGGACGTGGCCACACGGTGCGCCGGCAACTTCGTCGGTGACCTCGCTATGGGACAACCACTCACAGTAGGAGACGACATGGCTGGCCCGTTGCGGATCGGCGTGGTGGGCGCCGGCAACATCAGCGGCGAATACCTGGAAACGCTGTCGCGGATGCCAAACGTGCATCCCGTGCAGGTGGCAACCCGCAACGCCGAAAAAGCTCGAGCTGCCGTCGCACAGCTCCCCGGGACACGTGCGACGAGCCTGCCGGAACTCTATGCCTCGGACGAGGTCGACCTCGTCCTCAACCTCACGACGCCTGAGGCCCACCTGGAGGTATCCCAGGCCGCGATCGCGGCGGGCAAGCACCTGTACGGGGAAAAGCCGCTCGCCATGACCACCGGGGAAGCCCGCTCGATCCTCAGCGCGGCGTCGGCCGCCGGGGTGCGGGTGGGCTGCGCACCGGACACGGTACTGGGCACCGGTATCCAGACCGCGCGGGTGTGCGTGGAGAAGGGGGAAATCGGCACCCCGATCGCGGCAACCGCCTTCATGACCACGCCGGGGCACGAACGCTGGCACCCCGACCCCGAGTTCTACTACCGCCCGGGGGGTGGGCCGCTGCTCGACATGGGCCCGTACTACCTGACCGCCCTGGTTCTCATGCTCGGGCCGGTGCGCCACGTCACCGGTCTGTCCGCCACGCCTCGCCGTACGCGCACGATCGGCAGTGGCCCCCGGGCAGGTACGACGTTCGCCGTAGAAGTGGCAACCCACGTCACCGGGGTGCTGGAACATGCGGGCGGAGCGCTCTCCACCCTCATGATGAGTTTCGACGTGTGGGAGAGCACGTTGCCCAGGATCGAGGTGTACGGCACGGACGGCACGCTGTTGGTGCCCGACCCCAACAGCTTCACCGGCGACGTCCGCGTCTGCCACACCGGCGATCCGACCTGGCAAAAGGCGCCGGTGCTCGGCGGCTATCTGGCCGCGGCACGGGGCATCGGTGTGGCCGACATGGCACGCGCCATCGCGACGGGTACGGCGCACCGGGCGAGTGCCGAACTCGCCTACCACGTGCTCGACATCATGGAATCGCTGCTCTCGGCGGTGGAGTCGGGAGGCAGCCGGCAAGTGGACAGCAGCTTCGAGCGCCCAGACGCGGTGCCCGCCGGCGCGCGGCCAGACCACCTCCACCTGGGGTGAAAGCCGGCCACCGCCCATGCGGGCGGTGGCGAACACATGCTCAGGCCGGCCCGGCTTGAGGGCTGCACATCCCGGGCCGGCGAAACCCTGGCAGCGGGCGTGCCGCACGACGTCGTGACTCGGCGTTGCGGACCTCGCTGACCGCTACTTATGAGGTCGACGCTGTCACGCCCTGGAAGTTTCGGCCTCGATCCGAAATTCAGGGTGACGTGGCGCACGCTGTGACGACGTAAGCAACCGGTTAAGCCACTACCATCAGGTAGGCATCTAGCGCTACCGTGAGCCTGTTGAACCACTCGCCATCCAGAGAAGTTCCGGAATTGTCTCGGAACTATCGGTCGTGCAGTGCCTGCCGGGCAGCGGTGAGGCAACCGACAGGAGACGGTCTTCCATGAGTGAACGTGCCGCGGCGCCGGACGCGGTGACCATCCCCGAGCCCTGGCAGGACCCGAGCCTT